>NZ_JBEOSF010000039.1:0-87779 GCF_040302725.1 Kitasatospora sp. NPDC097605
GGGCTCGCCCCCCCCCTTCCCTGCCCCCTCGCCCCCCGGGGGGTACTCGTTTCTCGGGCCGGGGGGGCGCTGCGGGTCGGGCGACAAGCGGGTCATCCGATCGGATGACCCGCTTGTCGCCCGACCTCACCAGGAGAGCGGGTAGCGCACCGGGTGTCCGCCGATCCGGCCCGGCAGCAGGCCGATCGCCACCAGCAGGACGGTGGAGAGCACCAGCAGCGGGAGGAACGGCCAGGCGCTCGGCTCCTGGAGGACCACCACCACGGCGCTGGCCACGGCGGGGGAGTGCGAGACGTGGCAGAGCATCATCGCGCCCAGTGCGAGTCCGGCGGCGATCGCCGCGCCCCAGGCGGTGCTGCCGGTGACCGCGAGCGTGGCGTAGCCGATGAGGCCGGCGAGCAGGTGACCGCCGATCAGATTGCGCGGCTGGGAGATCGGCAGCCCGGGCGCGCCGTGGACCAGGGCCGCGCTGGCGGCGACCGGCGGGATCAGCAGCGGCTGGTGGACCAGCACGCCGACGCCGGCCAGCAGGAGCAGCGCCCCGATGGCGAAGGCGGACGCCCGCAGGGCGTGCAGTGGATGGGGTCGGGGGGCCTTGGCGGTGGGCGGCGTGGGCATGCGGGAACGGCTCCGGGTGGGGAACGGGGGACCCGGGGATGATAAACAGACTGTTGCACGAAAAGGTGGGATGTTTCGCCAGTTGGACGGTCGTCGGACACTCCGTGGACGGACCGGTGTCCGCGCCGACGGTGGGACGACCCCAGCGACCATGCCCGCAGAGAGGGTTGACTCCCCATGGCCGGAACCGCCGCCACCGTCTTCCGCAACGTCCGCCCCTACGGCGCCGAGCGGCCCGTCGACCTGATCGCCGTCGACGGCGTGCTCGTCGAGCGCCTGCCGGACGGCGCGGAGCCGACCGTGGTGGAGGGCAGGGGCCGGATCGCGCTGCCCACCCTGGTGGACGCGCACATCCACCCGGACAAGACCGCCTGGGGCGAGCCCTGGTACAGCCGCCGCGCGGCCGGCTCGCTGCCCGAGTACGTCGAGGGCGACGTCGACCTCCACCGCCACCAGCGGACCCCGCTCGCCGAGCGCGCCCACCGGCTGCTGGCCCACGCCGTCGCCTCCGGCACCCGCGCCGTGCGGGCGCACGTCGACGTCGCCCCCGCCTATGGACTGGCCGGGGTGACCGGACTGGCCGAGGCGCGCGAGCGGCTGGCCGGGTCGCTGGACGTCCAGCTGGTCGCCTTCCCCCAGCACGGCGTCCGCCGCACCCCCGGCGCGGGCGAGTTGCTGGCCGAGGCGGCGGCGAGCGGGCTGATCGACGCGGTCGGCGGCATCGACCCGGCCGGCTTCGACGGCGGCCCCGGCGGCGAGGGCCCCGCCCAGCTGGACCTGGTCTTCGACCTGGCCGGACGTCACGGCCTGCGGCTGGACATCCACCTGCACGACCAGGGCGGGCGCGGGCTCGACCCGCTGCGCGACATCGTCGCCCGGACCAGGGCCGCGGGCCTGGCCGGCCGGGTCGTGGTCAGCCACGCCTTCTGCGTCCCGGAGCTGTCCGGCGACCGGCTCGCCGAACTCGCCGACCGGCTCGCCGAACTCGCCGACCGGCTGGCCGAGGCCGGCGTCGGCCTCACCACCGTCGCCCCCTCGGCGCACCAGGTGCTGCCGTTCCGGGAGCTGCAGGCGCGCGGCGTGCGGGTCGGCCTCGGCTCGGACGGCGTGCGCGACTCCTGGAGCCCCTACGGCAACGCCGACATGCTGCACCGCGCCCATCTGCTCGGCTGGACCACCGACGCCCGCACCGACCGGGAGCTGGCCGACTGCTTCGCGCTCGCCGCCGACGGGGGCGCCGACCTGCTCGACCTGCCGCGGGTCACCCTGCGGCCCGGATCCCCCGCCGACTTCATGCTGGTGGCGGGCGAGTGCCTGCCGCAGGTCGTCGTCGACCTCCCGGCACGCGAGCTCGTCGTCCGGGCCGGACGCGTCGTCGCGAAGGACGGCCGCCACCTCGGCTGACGGCCCGCCACCGCACGGTGGTGGCGGAGGTGGCGAGGGCGGCGCTTGTGGCGCGTCCGGACGCGACCGGCGCGAGCGGCCCGCCTTCACTCCACCAGGGCGCGCCTGCGTGCGCGCGGCGCGTTCACCCGACATCGCAGTGGGTAGCCGTTCGCATACACTGGGCGACCCGAAAGGGGGGTTCTGGCGAGGGAGCGGAGATGCCGGAACACGAACAGCTCGGCCCGCGCGCCGAGCCCGGCGGCCCCGCCGGACCGTCCCGACCCGCCGCGCCGTCCGGCCCCGTCGGGCGCACCGAGCCGCCGGCGCGTCCGGACAAGGTGCCGCTCCAGGCCCGCCCGCCGCTGGCCGGCCCGGTCGACCCCGGGCCGGGCGCGACCGCCTGGCCCGACCGGATGCTGCCGCTGCTGCGCACGCCGACCGCCGCCCGCGCGCTGCTCCCCGAGCCGCTAGGCACCCACCGGCCGGGACCGGCCGAGGTGGCGGCGGTGCTGGACCTCGCCCTGCTGGTGGGGGAGCTGCTGCTGGCCAGCGGCGAGGCGGCGGAGGACGTCGAGGCGGCGATGCTCGCCGTGGCGCGCGCCTACGGCGTCCACCCCTGCGACCCGCAGGTCACCTTCACCCGGGTCGCCGTCTCCTACCGGCCGCGCCCGGCCGAGCCGCCGCTGACGGCGGAGCGGTCCGTGCGCCGCCCGTCCGGCGACTACGCCCGGCTGGCGCTGCTCTTCCGGCTGGTCACGATGATCTCGGCGGGCGGGATCGACGTCGAGGAGGCCCACCGCCGGCTGGCGGCCGGGCTCCGCGGCGGCCACCGCTACCCGGGCTGGCTGGTCGCGCTGTCCTGCGGGCTGCTCGCCGGGGCGGCGACGGTGCTGGTCGGCGGCCGCACCGACGCCCGGGCCGCCCTGGTGTTCACCAGCGCCTTCGTCGCGGCCACGGTGGGCGACCGGCTCGCCGCGCTGGTGGCGCGCCACGACCTGCCGGAGTTCTACCAGTTCGTGCTGGCCGCGACGCCGGCGGCGCTGATCGGCATCCTGCTGTCCTTCAACGGCCTTCATCTGCGCGGCTCGGCGGTGATCACCGGCGGGCTGTACGCGCTCCTGCCGGGGTGGCGCCTGGTCGCCGCGGCGCAGGAGGGGCTGGCGGGCTGCTATCTCACCGCCGCCGCTCGCATGGTCGAAGCGTTATATCTGATGACCGGTGTGGTGATCGGGGTGACGGCCGTGCTCTACGTCGGCATCAACCACGGCGCGGACCTCGCGGCCCGGGACCTCCCGGTCGGGGCGTCGAACCCACCGATCCAGCTGATCGCGGCGGTCCTGGTCACCCTGGCCTTCGCGGTGATGCTGAACACCGAGCCGGGCGCGCTGCCCGCGGTCATGCTGAACAGCACGGCCGGCTGGACGACGTACGGCGTGCTGGTCGGCGCGGGCCAGCAGCCGGTCGCGGCCGCCGCGCTGGCCGCCGGCCTGGTCGGCCTCTCCGGCCAGGTGATGGCCCGCCACCGCGGCAGCTCCGCGCTCCCGCACGTGTCGGCGGCGCTCGGGCCCCTGCTGCCCGGCTCGGTGCTCTACTTCGCACTGCTCGCCTTCGTCCGCGGCGACGCCGAGGCCGGCCTGCGGGGCGTGGCCCAGGCGAGCGCCATGGCCATGGCGCTCGCCATCGGCGTCAACCTCGGCCGCGAGGCCGCCCGCCTCTTCCTCCCCGCGCCGGAGCCCACCGCCACCCCGGCCGCGGGCCGGCGCGCCCAGCGCGGCCGCCACCGCCGCTGAGCGAACGGGCGGAGAGGGGCGGGAAGGGGCGGGAAGCGGAGGCCCGGCCGCTACTGTCCGGATCCGGCGCCTGCCGAATCAGCGACTTGAAAAATTCTTCATGTTCATACATGCTGGCGTGCCGTTGGATCGGTACCGCTTCCCCGCGGGCCGGCGAGGAGGAACGACGTGGAGGAGGCAGCGTGACCGTCGCCGATTCCGCCCTCGGCCGGCTGCGCCGCCGCGGCACGCTCGTCCTGGTCTCCGGCGTCTTCGCGACCACGCCCGAGGCGATCGCCCACGCCCGCGCCCGTCCGGGAGCGCGGGGCGCGGCCCCCGGACCGTCGGCCGCCGCCGTCCCCGCCTGCTTGCTCCGGTAAGCACCACTCGAACGACTGGATAGTCTGAACACATGAGCGACAACCTCCCCGCCTGCCCCAAGTGCTCCGGCGAGTACACCTACGAGATGGACGCCCTCATGGTCTGCCCGGAGTGCGGCCACGAGTGGGACCCCGCCGCCGGCGCCGGTGAGGCCGCTTCCGGCGAGCGGGTGATCAAGGACTCGGTCGGCAATGTGCTGAACGACGGCGACACCGTGACCGTCGTCAAGGCGCTCAAGGTCAAGGGCAGCGTCTCCGGGATCAAGGCCGGCACCAAGGTGCGCAACATCCGCCTGGTCGACGGCGTCGACGGCCACGACATCGACTGCCGGATCGAGGGCTTCGGCGCCATGCAGCTCAAGTCCAGCGTGGTCAAGAAGGCCTGAGTCCTCGGGACGCGGTCGGGGGCGGCAGCGGGCGGGCGGCAGCGGCCGGCCGGTCAGCAGCGGTCGGCGGGGAACCTGGCGGTGATCGGCCCGCCCGGCCGCGTCCGCTCCAGCCACACCGGCCGGCTGCCCAGCTCGGCGACCGGCGGGGTGACGTACAGCAGCCCCGGTTCCTCGCCGGGTTCGGCGGTGTCGTAGGCCCCGGCCACCACCAGCCGCAGCGCGGTGCAGACCGCCCAGTCGGGCTCGGCCGCCGTGCCCGCCGGGTCGAGGCGGGCGGCCAGCCCGAGCAGCGCCTCGCGCAGGGTGTCGGTGAGGTGGGCGACGGGCGCGCCGTCCAGGGCGGGGTGCCCGCTGCCGTCCCGATGGGCGGGCGCGGTGGTGGTGTTCGGCGCGGTGCTCGGCGCGGTGCTCGGTGTGGTGCGCGATGCGGTGCTCGGTGTGGTTGCGGTCACAGGAGTCATGCCGAGGACGCTAGGGCAGGCGTACGACAATGCCCGCTCCCGCCGGTGCCGGATCACCCGGTCGAGTCCGTCGGCCGACCGGCCGTCGCGGTCCCGCGGGCCAGCGGTCGCAGCCGCAGCCGTTGCGGCCGCAGGACGGTGGTCAGCCGCACCGGGCGGTCGTCCGACCGCCGGCCCGGCAGCGGGACCGGGTGCCAGCGGGCGAGGAGGGTGGCCAGCGCGATCGCGGCCTCGGCCCGGGCATAGTCGGCGCCGAGGCACTGCCGGGGGCCGTTGGCGAACCCGGCGAACCCCCAGCGCGGCAGGGCGGCGGCCCGTTCGGGCAGCCACCGGTCGGGGTCGAAGCGGGCCGGGTCGGCGAAGATCCGCGGATTGTGGTGGGCGACGTACGGGCTGACCAGCACCTGGCCGCCGGTCGGCAGGACGCGCCCGCCGAGCTCGGTCTCCCGGGCGCAGGTGCGCAGCAGCACCCAGCCGGGCGGATGGAGCCGCAGCGCCTCGGTCAGCACCCGGGTGGTGAGGGAGAGCCGCGGCAGGTCGGCCCAAACGGCGGGCCCGCCGTCCGGCAGCACCGCGTCGACCTCCTCCTGCACGGTGGCCAGGACCTCGGGGTGGGCCATCAACAGGCGCAGCGTCCAGGAGAGTTGGGAGGCGGTGGTCTCGGTGCCGGCCAGCAGCACGGCGACGACCTGGTCGTGCAGCTCGGAGTCGGAGAGCGTCGAGCCGTCCTCGTCGCGGGCGGCGACCAGCCCGGCCAGCAGGTCGGTGCGGCCCGGTCCGTGGGCCCGGTGCTCGCGCACCAGGTCGGCGACGGTCCGCCGCAGGGTGCGGACGGCCGTCCGGTAGCCGGGGCCGGCCGGCAGCATCCAGAGCTTGCGCAGCGCGCCGGCGAACGCGGTCTCGAAGGCGGACTGCAGCCGCTCGGCCAGCGCGTCCGGCACTTCGGTGCCGAGCAGGGTGCGCGTCACCACCCGCAGCGTGAAGCGGTAGCAGGCGGGGAAGACGTCCACCACCTCGCCGTGCCGCCAGGAGCCGGCCAGCAGCGCCGCCTCCCGGCTCATCACGGTGGCGTGGGCGGCCAGCCGTTCGGGCCGGAACTCCGGTTGCAGCATGCGGCGTTGGCGCCGGTGGTCGGCGTGGGGGCAGGTCGCCAGACCGTTGCCGAGGACCTCCCGGAACCGCCCGTAGATCGGCCCGCCCTTGTCGAAGGCGCGGTCGTCGGCGTACACCTGCCGCAGCAGCTCGGGGTGGGTGGGGACGACCAGCCGGTAGGGCCCGAGCCGGATCTCCACCAGGTCGCCGTACCGGTGCAGCCGCCCCAGGAAGCGCGCCGGATCGCGGGCCAGCGCGGGCAGGTGCCCGAGCAGCGGCACCGCCCCGGGCGGCTTCCCGTGCCGGTAGGTCGTGGTCGCGGCACCCCGCGCTGACGAGGACACAGCAGCAGGGTAGGCGCCCCGGCGAGCGGTGGACAACCGGCGCGCATTCCCTGGCGCGTGCGCTCGGCCGGACGGGGGATCAGGAGTGCCCGGTCGTGAATTCTCGTTCCGTGTACGGATCAGTCAGCGGTGGCCCAATTGAGGCGGTGTCACCGCTCCTGAACTGCCGGAATCCAGGATTCCCCGATTCCGGCCCGGCTCTTCACGATCTTGTTCGGGGCTCGTCGGGGACTCGAAGTCGGCATGGTCATTCGCATGCGATCGGTGCTAGCTTCCTTCTCGCCCCGATTCCCGTACGAGGGAGTAAAGCCCATGGCATCGAACAGGCTCACGAAGGCGCTGGTGGGAATTCTCACGGCGGCCACCCTCGGCATCGGCACCCTCGCCGGCGCCACCGCGGCCTCCGCCGCGCCCGCCCCGCAGGCCCCCACCCGCACCGTCGGCGTCCGGGCCGTCAACAACCTCGGCCTCACCACCGCCGAGGCCCAGAGCGTCCAGTGCTACGTCCGCGACGCCGGCTACGACCCGGGCGCGATCGACGGCCAGCTCGGCACCAACAGCTGGAAGGCCTGGCAGAGCTTCCTCAACGACCTGGGCTACAACGCCGGAGCCGTGGACGGCGCGGTCGGCCCCAACACCATCCGCGCCCTCCAGCGCTTCCTCGTCGACATCGGTTACGACACCGGCGGCATCGACGGCGTCGCCGGACCGAAGACCAGGGCCGCCTGGAAGGCGTTCGCCGACCTCGGCTGGTGCTGACCGCCGCCTCCCGACGCCGTAGGACAGAGCGGCCCGGGCTCGCCCCAGGAACCCCCTGGGGCGAGCCCGGGCCGTTGCCGCGGGCGGCCACGACGAGGCCCCCGGGGCGGAGTTGAGTACCGGTACTCAGGCGGACGGGGGCACGGGTCCGGCAGGATCGGTGCCATGACGATCGATCAGCAGGGTGGGCCCGGCCGGAGGCGGACGCCGGTCGGCCGGGTGGCCGTCGGAGTGGGGACGGCGGGGGCGCTGTTCCCCGGCGGGGTGAAGGCCACCGGACGCCGCCCGGGCCTGCCCGGCCCGTCGGCCCCGGCCCGGCCGCGCGACCGGCGCCGGGCCGGGGCGGTGACCGCCCGGTGATCTGGGGACGCGGCGGCCCCGCGCGGGTCCCGGTGACGGGGGCCGGGGCCCGGTGCCCGGCCCTCTCCCACGTGACGATCGGCGCCGGGGACCCGGGCGGGGGCGGCGGTGATCACCCGGGCCACGGGAGTGACGCCCTCCGGGCCGACCGCGGCCCGGAGGAGGGCTGCGGCGACGGTTCCGCCGGTGGTTACAGCCCGGGCGTGTAGGGGGCGATGCCGATGATGAGGATGTCGCGCCGGCCGCCGGCCGCCGGAGCCCCGGCGGCGGTCTCCGGACCGTCCGCACCGCCGGCGCCGTCGCCTCCGAGCCGGACCGGGCCGACGTAGTGGCTGACGCGGTGGTCGTGCACCCCGTAGCCGTCCAGCGGCTCGCTCAGCACGAAGCGGGCGAGGACCGCGTCACGGGGCAGGTCGTCGGGCTGCCGGCCGGCGCTCTCCGCCGTGGCGATGACGTTCTCGCCGCCCTCGACGTTCCGCCGCCCGACGAGGTGAGCGAAGGTGAAGGTGGCCGGTGAACCACCGTCCTGGTGCAGGCAGTTCGGCGAGGACACCGCCTCCTGGCCCCGCTCCCGGACCCCGAGCGCGATCAGGTGGACGCCGACGTAGACCGGCACACGGTGCAGCTCCTCCAGCCACAGGGCCTGGCCGAGGTCGGCCCGGATCAGGGCGTCGAGCAGCCGGTTGTCGCGCAGGGCGGCAGGGAGGTCGGGCAGCCGGCGGCGCATCCGCGGGTAGTCGGGGTTGTGCTCGTCCTGCCAGTACTCCGTGACGGTGCCGAACTCCGCGTCCGGGGCTCCGGGGCTGTAGGACAGCAGTCCGGTCCACGGCAGGTGGACGGCGTGCGAGTAGCGGCGGAACCGGTTGGTCGCCAGGGCGTAGGGGTCCGGTGGAAGGTCCCGGTAGGCGTCGGCGAGCCGGGCGAAGTCCTCCGCCATCGCCTCGGTGTCGATGCCGAGGCCGGCGGCGCTCAGGCGGGCGTAGCCGTGGCGCCGGACGGTCGCGACGGCGCCGTCCGGCGCGGAGCCCGAGGGCGGCGGGATCGGGCCGGGAACGGTGGCGGCCGTCCGGGCGGTCAGGGAGTGCGGTGCCTTGTCCATCGGTTCTCTCCAGATCGGGGATGCCACATCAGCCCCTGCCCAGAACTCCCCGCACCAAAAGGGCCCGGCCCGGACATCTCGCCGGACCGGGCGTGGCCGACCGCCTCCGGACGCCCGGTGGACGGCGGGACGATGACAACCGTGTCCATGTCCGCGCGCGAACGACGATCACGCGCCCGGGGCCCGCATCACTCCACCGGAGGGGTCTGCGGCACCGTGAAGCACCGCGCACCCGCCCACCGCGCGGCCGCCGCCCACGCCGCCTCCTACGGCCGCGCCTGCCGCAGCCTCGCGCGGTGGCGGGGCCGGCTCGTCCCGTCGGTTACCGGGCCTCGGCGTCGGCGACCCAGGCGGGGAGCGGCTCGCGGTGGGCCAGCCACGGCTCGGGCACCGCGGCCAGGCCGGTGCGGGCGGCGACCACGCCGGCGGTGATGGCACAGGTGGTGTCGACGTCGCCGAGACCCTCGGCGGTGGTCCACAGGGCGTCGGTGAGGCTGTCCAGGTGGTGGGCGGCGGACCACAGGGCGAACGGGACGGTGTCGCCCGCCTGGACGCGCTGCCCGCTGCCCAGCAGGTCGGCGGCCCGCCACGGCTCCGTCCCGGCGTCCAGGCCGGCCGCGCGGCGAAGGCCCTCGCGCACGGCCCCCGGCGGTGTGCGGTCGGCGACCTCGGCCAGCAGCCCGGAGCCCGCCGGGACGTCCCGGTCGCGGCCGCGCGCGGCGAGCGCGGCCGCCACGGCGACCGCCACCGCGCCGGCGACGCCCTCCGGGTGCGCGTGGGTGACCTCGGCGGACAGCACCGCCTGCTCGGCCGCCTCCTCCAGGTCCGCGCAGAACCACGCCCCCAGCGGCGCCACCCGCATCGCCGCGCCGTTGCCGAAGCTGCCCTCGCCGCCGAACAGGTCCCGCGCGGCGGCCCGCCAGCTCCCCGGCGCATCCGCGAGCCCGGGCAGCAGCCCGTGCATGCCGCGCCCGTAGCCGCGGCCCGGGTCCGCCAGGTAGGTCGCTCCGAAGGCGAGCGCCAGCTTCTCCTGGTGCACCGCGTCGAACGCGGTCAGCACCCCGTACACCGACAGCGCCATCGCCGTGTCGTCGGTCCAGTGCCAGGGGGCCTCCTCCGGGATCCGGCGGGCCCGGATCTGGTCGAACGCCTCCCGGGGCGTCCGGAACGGCGGGAACCAGCGCTCCCCGAATCCGTCCCCGAGGGCCAGGCCCTCCAACGAGTCACGAGCGGCGGAAGACGATGTCATGGTCCTATCGTCCCAGAGGTTCACGGCACCGGACGGGCCGTCAGACCGGTGAGCAGGGCCCGAGCGCGGCGGCGGAAGTTCTCGTCCTGGTCGATCACACGGTCCTCGACGCCGGAGCGATCGCCGGTCAGCGCACCGGCGCCGAGGGCCTGCAGGGGTCGCAGGCACCCCGCGGATCGTCGTCGCGTTCGGCGGACCGCAGGCCAGGAAACGGCACCGCGAGCGCGCCTGTGGCGTAGACCGTGCCCTGGTGCAGCAGGCTCCCGTACAGCTCGGACAGCGCCTCGCCCGCCGCGTCCGCGTCCTCGCCGGTGAGCGCGTGCAGCAGCGCGGGCACGTCCTCGGCGCTGCCGTGGGTGTGCGAGCAGGAGGACCGGGGCTGGGTGTCCAGGCCGGTGAGGGCGGGTGCGGGTGCCACGCGGGGCATCACGGCAGGCCGGTCCGGCAGACCGTTCGCGTTCGCCGGCTCGTTCGACCGTGGTGCAGGTGTCGGCGTCCGGCGGGCGGTCGACCGGGGTGCCGGGCCCCGCCCGGACGGTTTCGCCGCCGAGCCCCGGACGCCCGTGCCTCCCGGCTGTACCCTGGCAGCCGCCGTCCAGTAGGGAGCGTCCGGGAACGTGTTCGTGAAGATCTGTGGTCTCAGTACCGCCGCGGACGTCGCCGCCGCCGTGGCAGCCGGTGCCGACGCGATCGGGTTCGTGCTCACCGAGAGCCCGCGCCGGGTCCCGGTGGAGCTGGCGAGGGAGCTGGCGGACACGGTGCCCGAGGGCGTGTGGACGGTGGCCGTGTTCCGGGAGGAGCCGGCCGAGTACGTCCGGGAGGCCGTGCGCGCCACCGGGGTGCGAGCGGTGCAGCTGCACGGCAACCACCCGGCGGCGGCCTTCGCCGAGCTGGCCGACCTGGGCGTGCCGCTGATCCGGGCCACCTCGGCCGCGGCGGCGGCCGGCGCGGACTGCGGAGACTTCGGCGAGGACCTGCTGCTGCTCGACGCGCCGGTGGCGGGCGCCGGGGAGCCGTGGGACTGGTCCGAGCTGGGCGCGAAGCCGCCGGCCGGGAAGTGGATGCTGGCGGGCGGCCTGAGCCCGGCGAACGTCGGCGCGGCGATCGCGGCCGCGCGGCCCTGGGGCGTGGACGTCTCCAGCGGTGTCGAGGTCCGGCGCGGGGTCAAGGACCCGGCGCTGATCGCGGACTTCCTCCGGGCCGCCAAGTCCGGCTGACGGCGGGGCGGCGGTGGGGCGCCGCCTGCTCCCCGGGCGCTCCCCGAGGTTCCGCGCGCCCGGTCGGGCTCCCCGGCCTACGGTGGAAGGAATCGGCCCGGAGACCGCGGGCCGCACCGCGATGCCGTGAGGAAGGTGAGCCGCATGTGCCGTTGGCTGGCCTATTCCGGTTCCCCGATCATGCTGGAGGTCCTGCTCTACAAGCCCGCCCACTCGCTGATCGACCAGAGCCTGCACGCCCGGATGGGAGTGGAGACCACCAACGGCGACGGCTTCGGCATCGGCTGGTACCCCGACCATCACGGTGAGCCCGACCACGCCGTGGAGCCGGCGGTCTTCCGGGGCGTCGGGCCCGCCTGGAGCGACCAGAACCTGCGCGAGCTGGCCCGCTGCGTGCGCTCCCCGCTGTTCTTCGCCCACATCCGCGCCTCCACCGGCACCGCGGTCCAGCAGACCAACTGCCACCCCTTCCGGTTCGGACGGTGGCTGTGGATGCACAACGGGTCGATCCGCGACTTCGCGGCCTACAAGCGCGACCTGGCGCTCGCCGTGGACGGCTCCCTCTACCCGCACATCGAGGGTTCCACCGATTCGGAGCTGATGTTCTACCTGGCGCTCACCTTCGGGCTGGAGGACGACGTCCCGGGCGCCGTCGAGCGCATGGCCGGCGTGGTCGAGGCGACCGCGGCCCGCCACGGCGTCGCCGACCCGCTGCAGATGACGGTCGCCGTCTCCGAGGGCGAGCGGCTCTGGGCGTTCCGCTACTCGAGCGGTCGCGCCTCGCGCTCGCTGTTCTTCAGCACCAGCGTCCAGGCGCTGCGCGCCCTGCACCCGGACAACCCCGTCCTGCAGCTGGCGTCCGAGGACGCCCGCATCATCGTCTCCGAGCCGCTGGGCGACCTGCCGGGAGCCTGGAACCCCGTCCCCGAGTCGTGCTACGCGGTCGTCCAGGAAGGACACGACGCGATCCGCACCTTCCGGCCGAAGGTCGGTTAGGCGTCAACGCGCCGCACACCGACCGCTGCTGGAAAATCCCGCGCGGCGCCGGCGGCCGGTCCGCGATACTGGCCGGCATGGAGGAGCTCGAGGTCGTCGTCGCGCACAACGAGCGCGCGACGCTGCGCGTCGGCGAGGCGTTCCTGAAGGTCGACGCCGATCAGCGCCGCACCGACGTCGAGGTCGAGGCGATGGCCCTGGCGCCGCTCCCGACCCCGGAGATCCTCTGGCGGAAACCGCCCGTGCTCGCGCTCGCCGCCGTCCCGGGCACGGCGCTCGGCCGCCTCGGCGAGCCGTCGGGCGCGTCGTCGGAGGCCTGGGCCGCGGCGGGCGCCGCCGTGCGGACGCTGCACGACGCGCCGCTACCGCCCTGGACCGGCCCGCGCCCCGACGAGCTGGCCGCGCGCCTCGACGGCGAATGCGGGTGGCTGATCGCGAACGACGTCCTCCCGGCCGACCTGGTCACGCGCAACCGCCGGCTCGCCGAGACGGCGCTGCGGCCCTGGACGCCGGTGTTCACCCACGGCGACCTGCAGGCCTCCCACGTCTTCGTCGACGGCGACCGGATCACCGGCGTGATCGACTGGTCCGAGGCGGCCCGGGGCGACGCCCTGTACGACCTCGCCACCCTGACCCTCGGACACCGGGAACACCTCGGCGACGTCCTCGCCGGCTACGGCACCGACGTCGAGCTCGACGTCGACGTGATCCGCGCCTGGTGGTCGCTGCGCAGCCTGCTGGTGGTCCGCTGGCTGGCCGAGCACGGCTTCGACCCGTCCGCGCCGGGCTGCGAGGTCGACGTGTTGCGGTCCGCGCTGTGACGGCAGCGGTGTGAGATCCCCGGTGTGAGACCGCTCGCGATGGGCCAGAATGTGTGCCGCCGGCCCAGGCCGGCGATCCACGAGCGGGGCGGGGCGGGCGGGGCACATGGACACGGAAGCGGGCGCACAGCGCTGGGCGGGCGTCGAGGCGGAGGCGCTGGCCCTGCCGCGCGCACGGCGCGGCGGGCGGGGGCCGAGCGCGCTGCAGATCCTGGGGCAGCGGCGCCGCGAAGGCAGTCACGAGAACTACCTGAAGTTCCTGCTCGATCCGCGCGAGGTCCACGGCCTGGACGCGGAGCTGCTCGGGGCGCTGCTGCGCCTGGCGGGCCGGCCGGAGCTCGCCGGTGATCCACGCCTCGCCCGGGCACGGGTGCACCAGCAGGTGCGGGGCGACAGCAGCCGGCCGGACCTGGTCGTCATCACCCCCGTCGCCTCGGTGGTGATCGAGCTGAAGGTCGACGCCCGTGAGGGCGAGGGGCAGACGGTCCGTCAGGGCGACGACTTCGCGGACCTGGCGAACCTGGTGCTGGTCTACCTCACCCCCGCCGGCCGGCCACCGGCCGACCCGCGCTTCCGGCCGGTCGCCCTGCGCGACCTCGCGGGTGCACTCGCGCGTCTGCTCGCGGAGCGGGCCCCCGGACCGGCGGCGCCCGGCCGCCGCCACGCCGACGACTACCTGAGCGACCTGGAGAGCACCGTGGGCATCAGCACGGACGACGACGCGGCCGGCTTCTGGATCAGGCACGGTGCCACCGTCCTCGCCGCCCAGCAGGCGGCCCGGCGGCTGCTGAACCACCTGCCGGCCCACAGCCACGCCGCGCTCGGCACGCTGGCCGCGGAACTCGGCCGGGACCTCCTCGTGACGTCCACCGAGTACACCGCCCTCGGCGGCAGCGGCAGTTACCCGGAGACGGCCGTTGTCCTCAGCCGCCCCGGATGGATGGCCGGCGGAGCGCCGCTGCTCGGATTCGGCCTCGGCGTCCGCCGCGACACCGACGGCCACCCCGGCCCCGACCCGGACGACCCGCACCTCCGCCCGTTCTACGGCATCTACTGCACCGACGACGTCGTACGGGAGGCCATCGGCGGCCGGTTCCTCTCCAAGGGCTCTGGCGGCCACTGGGGCTGGTGGCAGAACCTGCCCCTCACCGCCCAACCGAGCGGCACCGGCTTCCTCGCCCACAACGCCGCCACCGTCGCCACCCTGGTCCGGGACACCTGGCACGAGCGGGTCGCCACCGTCGACACCCTGTGGGCCGCCCGCGGGTGAGGGTCCGTCGTCACCGTCCCGAGCGGCCTGCCGCCGCCGAGCGGCCGTTCCGGCGGTGCCGCGCGAGCGGCGCGGGAGTGCACCCGGTCAGGTGAACTTCGGCGGGAGGGGGCGATGCCCGGGCGGCCGGTGCGGGCCGGACTGCTGCTCGAAAACGGCGCGTTCGCCACAGGCTCGCCGAGAACCGCCCGTGTTGAACGAGCGGTTCGAACAGCGGCAGGATCCGGCGCCATGGACGACACCTGGAAGACGCTCAACTCCCTTGCTCAAAGCCTGGATTCACAGTCGGCGATGGTCGGTGAGCAGCGCTGGCTGGTACAGATCGTGAAGCTTCAGGAGGAGGTGGGCGAGGTCGCCGAGGCGGCGATCGGAGCGCTGGGGGAGAACCCGCGCAAGGGGCGTTCCCATGACTGGGACGACGTTCGGAAGGAGGCGTGCGACGTGGCGGTGACCGCGCTGGTGCTGCTGGTCCGGATGGGCGGGGACCCCCGCTGGTTCTTCGAGGAGCACGTGCGGATGCTCGCCGCCCGTACGCACGCGCGACCGGTCGCGCCGTAGGACGGGGACCGGATCGAGCCGTTGACACCGGCCGATCCGGTCCCTCCGGACCGCCCCCCCGCTGCGTCCTAGTGCTCCGGTTCCCAGGCGCGGAGCAGGTCGAGCAGGCCCGCGTCCCCGTCGAGGTGCAGGGACTCGGCCGGGATGCGGTCGTACAGGTAGACGACCAACTCACTGGCCGTGCCCTGGACCGAGACACCGGCCGCGTCCGGGTCCTCGCCGGTCGCGGCGGTGGGCGCGGGGAGGCGGGCGGAGCGTGCGCCGTCGCCGTCGACCGTGAGGCGCCAGGAGCGGCCCTCGGTGGCGTGGAAGTCGAAGGTCGTGGGCTTGTGCGGCCAGGCGCTCGGCGATGCGACGCAGGTGAACAGGAACTCCTCGACACCGTCGAGGGCGACGTCGGCCGGCAGCGGCCGCGGGGTGCCCGCGGCGAGCTGGGCGTCGTACGTGTGCACCGCGCTCTCCTGGACCCGGTGCCGGGCGACTCCGCCGGCGGTCCGCGGCGTCTGCAGGCCACTCCACCACGCCCAGCAGCCGGCGTCCGGGCCCGCCTCCCGCAGCACGTCCAGCAGCAGGCGCGTCGACTCCTCCAGCCAGGCCACCAGGGCCTCGCGCTCCCGCGGCACTTCCAGAGCGGCGCGCGCGGCGACGGCCTCGGCCGGGGGAGCGCCGGCCGGCCCCGCTCCGACGATGGCGGCCCAGAAACGGTCTCCCCCGCCCAGGTGCCTCACCAGATCGAACAGCGTCCACTCGGGGCAGGTCGGCACCTGCGCGTCGAGACTGGGCGCGGCGGCGACCGTGGCGCGGAAGGCGGTCGACCGTTCGTCGATCAGTCGCAGCAGGTCGGGGAACTCAGGAGTCTTGTGCACGCCGGATGTCTATCACCGTGCTCCGGTGATCGGACAGTGGTTTTCACGGTCGCGGGCTCACCGGAGCCGCGGGGGCGCGCGCCTGTGCGGCGAGGGGAGGTCCGAGTCCGGCGGCCGTCTCGCCGATCGTCCGCCCTGCGGTATCGGAATCGGGCGACCCCGGGTGCGTCAGGGCGGCATCATGGACCGGGCGG
Source organism: Kitasatospora sp. NPDC097605 (assembly GCF_040302725.1). Taxonomy (NCBI): domain Bacteria; kingdom Bacillati; phylum Actinomycetota; class Actinomycetes; order Kitasatosporales; family Streptomycetaceae; genus Kitasatospora; species Kitasatospora sp. NPDC097605. Next base: position 15,829 of record NZ_JBEOSF010000039.1, read on the forward strand.
CGGGGGACGGCCATGAGCCGGGATGCCTCGGCCGATACCCGGGGGGCCTCGGCCCCGGGGGGTCGGTGTCGGGTAGATTCTGCGGACTGTTGATCGGCACACGAAGCGGCTCCGAGCTGCGGGTTCGATACGGGGGCGTGGCATGCGGGCGGGGCGGGAGCGGGAGCAGGGGCGGGTGGCCGACCTGCTGGAGTGCTGGCGGGCGATCGAGCTGTTCAGCCCGCCCGGGATTCCTGAGCTGCCGCGCAAGCGGCGTGCGGGACGACCCCGCGCCTCCGACACGTTCGTCGTGGACCTCACGCCGGCGGCGGGGCAGGAGGCGCCGGTGCTGCCGTGGTCGGCGGAGCATCCGGACACGGCGCCCTGGCGGGCCCCGAGCGGGATGGTGTGGCGCCACGAGGTGTACGGCGGGCTGTTCGACCTGGAGCTGCTGCGTCAGGCGATGATCGCGGTGCTTCCGGCGGGAACCGAGCCGGATCCGGGGGTGCCGCAGGAGGAACTGGTGCTGTCGGGGCGCAGCGCGATGTTCGCGCTGGTCCTGGACGAGTACGGGCGGCCGATCGACGGGACGTCGGTGGTCTCGGCGTGCGCCTGGGCGACGGGCCGGCTGTTCGACCCGGGGCCGTCGGCACCGGGGTGGCTGGACGGCTTCGAGGAACTGGGCGAGGCGTTCGGGGTGGCGGTGGGTCAGCTGGCCGCCGCGCCGGTCGCGTACGCCGCCGGCGGGAGCCGGACGGTGCGGGACGGTTCGTCCGGCCTCCGCCCGGTACCGGTCGCGGAGGGGGTCACCGCCCGGGGCTGGCGGCAGGTGCTCGCCGAGGTGCTGGGCGGTGCCGCGGTGGCGGCGGTCGCGGTGCTGCTCGGCGACGTGGCCGGTGTCGCGATCCAGGGGGCCACGGACCCCTTGGTGCGCAGGGTGTCCGAGTGGGTGGCGGCGCGTCGGCCGGCCCAGGACGGTGCCACCGGGGCTGCTCCCACCGGGGCGGCTCCCACCGGGCCGGCCCCCGCAGGGCAGGTCCCCGCCGAGACGGCGGAACCGGCGGAGGCGGTCGCACCGGTGGAAGCGGACGGGACCGCGCCCGCCGACGCGGCCCGGGCTGTCGCGTTCGCCGACCTGGTCGCCCTGACCGCCCAGATCGCCCACCTCTGCGGCGTCCAGGACCGCCTCGACCCGCGCGCGATCCGCGTCTGCAGCCGGCTCGTCCGCCTCCCGCGCGACCCGGAGGCCAGGCCCACCGCCGCGCAGCCGTTCCTCAACAGCCTCCTGCCGCCCGACCTCGCCCGGGTGCGCGCCGCGCTCAAGGAGGGCGGGGGCGGTCTCGGCCCCGCCCTGGACGCGTACCTGACCTCCCGTGCCGACATCGCCGTCCACGCCCGCACCGACCTGCGGGAGGACCGCCGGGCCGTCCTGGACGGCGTCGCCCCGGCCCTGGTGCCCGCCGGACGCTGGCCGGCGAAGGCCGCGTACCCGCTCGCGCTCAGCCAGCAGTTCGCCGTCGACCGGATGCTGGCCGACCGCGAGGGCACCGACGGCGGCCTGTTCTCCGTCAACGGCCCGCCCGGTACGGGCAAGACCACCATGCTGCGCGACCTGGTCGCCGCCCTCGTCGTCGAACGGGCCACCGTGATGTCCTCCTTCGAGCGGCCCGAGGCCGCGTTCGTCGGCCGGGCCTGGCGCGGCAAGGACCGGCAGGGGCGGCACCCGCGCTTCGTCGCGGCGCTCGACCCCAGGCTCACCGGCCACGAGATCGTGGTCACCTCCTCCAACAACGGCGCCGTGGAGAACGTGACGGCCGAGCTGCCCGGCGCCGCCGCCCTCGACGAGCACTGGCACGGCGGCCCCGACCACTTCTCCGACCTGGCCTCCGCCCTGCTCGACGGCGCGCCCGCCTGGGGCCTGGTGGCCGCGGTGCTCGGCAACAAGTCGAACCGGACGAGGTTCGCCCAGCGCTTCTGGTGGGGCCGCCTGTCCGAGGAGGAGGCCGACGCGCGCACCGCCCGGGGGCTGCCGCCACTGCGCGGCATGAACGCCGTCCTGGGGGACTGGGTGACGCCGAGCGTCCCCAGGTCCCGCACCGCGCGCCCCGCGGACGCGACCCCCGGCAGCGGCCCCGGCAGCGGCCCAGGCCCCGGCCCCGGCCCCGTCCAGCCGGTGCCCTCCTGGCCGCAGGCCGTCGCCGCCTTCGAGGCCGCCCGGGCCGAGGTCGAACGCCTGCGCGCCGAACGGGCCCGCCTCGCCGCCACCCTGGCGGACACCGCGCAGACCCGGGGCCCGCAGCGCGTCGACGCGGCGCGCGCCGCCCTCGCCCGCGCCGAGCGGCACACGGCGGAGGCCGAGGCCCGGCACGCCGACGCCGCCACGGCCGCCGCCACCGGGCGGACCGCCGCCCTCGGCGCCGAAGCCGCGTACGAGGCCGCGGCCGGCGGCGTCCCCCGGGCCCGGGAGGCCCTCGCCGAGGCCCGCGCCGACCTGGCCGCCGCCCGGGAGGTGGCCTCCCACCACCGCCAGTACGTCGAGGCCCTGACCGCCCGGCACGACGCGCCGTCCGCCGCCGAACCGGGCCTGCGCTCCGGCCTGCGCCGCCTGCTGCGGACCGCCGCCGAACGCCAGGCCGCCGAGGCCCAGCGCGAACGCACCCAGAGCGAGATCCTCGAACTGCTGGTGCGACAGCGCTCCGCCCTGGACGACGCCCAGGCCCACCTCGCCCGCTGCGTCCGCGCCGAGGAACTGGCCGCCGGCGACCTGCACACCCGTGCCACCGTCGCCCTCGACGAAGCCGGCGCGGCCGCTGACCGGGCCCGGGCCCGCGAGGCCGCCGCCGCCACGGCGGAGGCCGCCGCGCTGGAGGCCGTCCGGCGGGCCCGGCAGGACGCGGCGGCCGCCCGGAGCGAACTGGACGCCGCGACCGCCGAGCTGGACGCCGCCCACCGCGCGCTGCGCCGGGCCGCCACCGACCTGCCGTCCCTGCCGCTGGACTGGGTCCACCTCGACGACCGGGAACAGGAACTCGGCTCGCCCTGGTCCGACGAGGCCTGGTGCACCGCCCGCAGCGACCTGTTCATGCGCGCCCTGGACCTGCACCGCGCCTTCGTCGCCGCCAACGCCAAGCGGGTCCGCGGCAACCTCCTGGTCCTGACGGAGCTCATGGCGGGCACCAACGGTCCCGTCCCCGACGAGGAGGTCCTGCGCGCCTGGCAGACCCTCTTCCTCCTGGTGCCCGTCGTCTCCACCACCTTCTCCTCCATCGGCAGCATGTTCGCCCGCCTCGGACAGGGCGCCATCGGCTGGCTCCTCGTCGACGAGGCCGGGCAGGCCACCCCGCAGGCCGCCGTCGGCGCCCTGTGGCGGGCCCGCCGGGCCGTCCTGGTCGGCGACCCCCTGCAGCTCGAACCCGTCGTCACCATGCCCGCCGCCCTCCAGCGCCGCCTGCTCCTCGCCCACGGCGTGGACGAGGAGTGGCTGCCCTCCGCCACCTCCGCCCAGGCCGTCGCCGACCGCGTCAACCGCTACGGCACCTACCTGCCCGACCCCACCGGCGCCGACGGGGCGACGGTCTGGGTCGGCTCGCCCCTGCGCGTCCACCGCCGGTGCGAGGAGCCCATGTTCACCGTCAGCAACGACGTCGCCTACGGCGGCCTGATGGTGTACGGCACCCACCCCCGGCCGTTCCCCGACGAGGAGCGCGACGGCCTCCTCCCCAGCCGCTGGCTCGACACCCCCGACCCGGCCCGCGACGGCGACGCCCCGTGGGGCGAACGCGACCGCCGTGCCCTGGAGTTCGTCCTCGGCCGGCTCGTCCGCCACGGCGTCACCCCCGACCGGGTGCGCATCATCGCCCCGTTCCGCGCCCTCGTCCGCGAGGCCCGTGAGACCTGCGCCGCGGCCGGCTGGACCGCCGAACAGCTGGACGAACGCTGCGCCACCGTCCACCGGGCCCAGGGCAAGGAGGCCGACGTCGTCATCCTCCTCCTCGGCAGCAACCGCGCGGGCGCCCGCGCCTGGGCGGCCGGCAGCCCGCACCTGCTCAATGTGGCCGCCAGCCGGGCGAAACGGCGCCTGTACGTCGTCGGCGACCGCGCACTGTGGGCACCGCTGTCCCACTTCGACGTCCTGGCGCGGGAGTTGCCGACCTACGACCACCTCGGGGACCGGGACACCTGGCCCCTGGACGGACCCGACCCGGGGCGGACCTCCGGGTAGCGCCCTCCCCGGCGGGACGGTCAAGGAGGGATGCCGTGCGGATCCTCGTCTCCGGTGCCGGCGTCGCCGGGCCCGTGCCGGCGTACTGGCTCACCCGGCACGGCTTCCGGGTGACCGTGGTCGAGCGCGCGCAGGACCGGCGGGCACGCGGTCGACCCGTTCCGCCCCTCCGTGGACACCCGGCTGATCTCCGCCCTGCCCGCCGGCCCCGGCCGAGCCCTCCTCCGCCTCACCACCGGGACCGCCCGCCTCACGACGCCATGACCGTCGACGGCCACTCCCGGGATGACATGACCTGACGGGGCGGTCGTGGCGGTCGGGCGCCGGGCGGCGTCACAGGCTCAGCAGCAGGTCGCGGACCGCCGCGGGACGGGACAGGAAGGGGTGGTGTCCGGTGTCGAGTTCGACGACGCGGTCCGCGCGGCGGGCGAACTCGCGCTGGGACCGCGCCGGGGTGCCCCGGTCCCGGGCGCAGACGACGTAGGTCGAGGGCACCCGCTGCCAGGCGGCCGCGGCGACCGGCTGCCCGGTCACCCGCAGGCTCTGCCGGGCCAGGTGCTCCGGTGCCTGGGACCGGACCCGGGGGTCGCAGTCGTGGAGGAAGGTGTCGACGAGCAGTTCGGGGCGGACCCCGAAGGTGCCGGCGCCGGGGTCGACGTCGAGGAACGGCGCGGGGCCGTCGCCGGCGCCGAAGTCCGACAGGCTCTGCCCGACGTCGGGCAGGTAGCCGGCGACCAGCACCAGATGGCGCACCGACCCGAGGCCCGCGGCGGCCTCCGCCGTGACGATGCCGCCGTAGCTGTGGGCGACCACGACGGTCGGCTCGTCGCCGGCCCGCAGCACCGCCCGCACCGCGGCGACGTCATCGGGCAGCCCCGGACCGTCGACGCCGCCGGGCACGCCCGCCTCGCCGCAGCTCGGCAGGGCGGGGGCCGTGCTCGCCACGCCCCGCTCCCGCAGCAGCTCGGCGGTGCGGTGCCACCACCAGGCCCCGTCCCGGACACACGCCCCGTGCACGAACACCACTCTCATCGGCACCTCCGTGTCGTCGACCGCTCCCGGGAGGAGCGGGCCCGCGGTGCCAGGGTCCCACCGGCCCGGCCGCCGATGTCACAATCACCGCCGCCGCGCAGTCATAGAGAGCGGAGACCGAGAGAACAGCGGACCGTGTGGCACGGAGGGATCCTCATGAACTGGCGTGAGTCGGCCCGGTGCCGGGACACCGACCCCGAGCTCTTCTTCCCCATCGGGAGCGGCAGCAGCTTCCCGGCCCTCGCGCAGGCCGACGAGGCGCGGGCCGTGTGCGGGCGGTGCCCGGTGGCGCGGCAGTGCCTGGAGTGGGCGCTGGACGCGCCGGTGGAGGGGATCTGGGGCGGTACGACGGAGGCGGAGCGCCGCACGCTGCGGCGGCGCCGGGCCTGAGGGCGGCGCGGTGGCGTTTGCGCTGTCCGGCCGGCCCGCGCGTGCTGATGCATCATGGGGCGGCCCCGCCCCGGGCCCCGCCTGACGCGGCCGGTGGGTCCCCGGGGGCTCAGGACCCGAGGAGCTGGTCGAACTCCGTGACCCGCGTGCCGTGGCGCGTTCGCGTGTGCTCCAGGACGGCCGCCTTCAGGACGTCGGTGCGCACATCGGCGACGGCGCGGGGGGAGGGGACCTCGGGCGTGTGCTCGTAGTTCCAGACCACGGCGTCGAGGAAGACCGGTGCCGTGAACCGCCAGCCCCGCAGCAGGATCGTCAAGGAGATCGCCGGATAGGGCGTGTGGAGCGGACTGCCGAGCCAGCCGAGGAGTGCGGACCGGGGGACGCTGAAGTCCACACCGGCCCGGCCCAGCGCCGGGAGGACGGCGGGGGCGAGCGGCGGCGCGTTGCGGTCCGGGTCCAGCCCGAGGAGCCGCTCCCACAGCCGCGCCGCCTCCGCGACGGCCGCCCGCGCGTCCTGGGCCCGCCCGTCCCGGTCGAGTTCCTCGGCGGCGGCGAAGAGTTCCCGCGCGCGTTCGACCGACGCCGCCGGCGGGACGGCCGTCCGCTCCCGGTCGCAGTCGTCCCGCCGCAGGAGGAGCGCCGACCCCGTCGCCGTGGGCAGCACCACGGCGGCCAGGACGGCCAGCAGGGCGCGCCGGTGGGGCCTGCGCCCGCGCCGCCGGCCCGACGGCGCGGTGGTCGCGGCGGCGCCGACGTGCCCGAGGCACCCGGGCGGCGGCGGTGTTTCCGTGGCATCGGCCGGCACGCCGAGGGGCGAACCGCCGCCCACGGCGGGAGGCGTCGTCGCGGCCCGCGACCGGGGCGGGCCCGGTGGCGGCGGATCCCCGATCAGGACGGTCCGGTAGAGCGTCCGGAGCTCCCTGCCGGGGGCGGCGCCCAGCTCCTCGGCCAGCCGTCGCCGGACGAGGCCGTAGCGCTCCAGGGCCTCCGCGCCCCGCCCGGTCGCCTGCAGGGCCTGGATCAGCACGCACTCCAGGGGCTCGGACAGCGGGTACTCGGCGGTGAGATCGGGCACCGCGGAGATGACCGCGGTGGGCCGGCCGAGTCGGAACTCCGCCTGCGCCCACCGCACCACCGCGTCCAGCCGCCGCTGATGCCAGCTCGCCCGGATCCGCGCGGCCCATTCGCCCGGGAGACCGGCCAGCGGCTCCCCCCGCCACAGGCCCAGGGCCTCGGTGAGCGTCGCGGCCCGTGCCTCGTCGTCACGCTGCCGGTCGTCGCCCTGCTCGACCAGCCGGCGGAACCGGTGAAGGTCCACCGACTCGGGGTCGAGCTCCAGCACATAGCCGGCGTGCCGACGCTCGATCCGCGCCGCCGTCCCGCCCCCGGGGGCGACCGTCTGTCTCAGCAGGCCGCGGATCCTGCTCAGGTGCGCGTACAGCACGGGCCGGGGGTTGGCGGGCGGGTCATGGCCCCAGACCCGGTCGATGAGGGCCTCGATGGCGATCGGTCTTCGGGCGTCGACGACCAGGGCGGCCAGGACCACCTGCTGCCGCGGCGTCCCCACGTCGAGCGGCCGGCCGGCCGACCGCACCTCGACCTCGCCCAACAGCCGGAAGTCCACACCCACCCCCAGGTGATCGACAGCGCCCGCGCATCGTCCCTGCCGCCCATGCTGGCTGGCCCGCAAGGTGACCGCAAGGCCGGCGCACAGGCCGCGACGCCAGGGTGGGAAAGGTCCCCTGCGCCACCACCCGAGACCCACGGAGGAAAGCACCATGCGGCTCCCCCTTCCCCGACGGTCCGACCGTCCCCGGCTCACACCGGCGGCCCTGGTCGCGGCCGTGGCGTTCGCCGTCCTCGCGGCCCTCGCCTCCACACCCGCGCACGCGGCGGACCCCGCCCGCTACGAACTCGTGAACGTCAGGACCGGGCTGCGCGCCGACGTCATGTGGGCGTCGACCGATGCGTACACCGGCGTCTTCCTGTGGCCCAACAACGCCAGCGCCTCCCAGGAGTTCGAGCTGCTCGACAGCGGCAACGGCTACTTCCGGATCAAGGCCCGGCACTCCGGCCAGTGCCTGATGCTCGACTGGCGCGCGGGCACCTACTCGAACGGCACCGGCGTCCTCCAGTACCCGGCCTGCGGGGCCGGCTACGCCCCGGCCGAATGGACCACCGCCTGGGTGGGCCACACCTGTATGTGCTTCCCCACGACCATGATCCTGAAGAACCGGGCCACCGGCCGCTGCCTGGACGCCGAGGGCCCGTCCGGCACCCCCGGCCAGCAGGCCCGCCTGCAGCAGTGGGACTGCATCACCACCGACGAGGCGTGGAACACCGCGAACCAGAGCTGGAACCTCCCGCAACTCTGACCGGCGAAAGGGCCCTCCACGCCCCGCCGTGACGGGCCGTGGAGGGCCGACGGAACGTTCCGCCCGGTTCGGACGCCGCTGCCGTCCGGGCCGGCCGGATCGGCGACCGGGGATCGTTTTTGGATAGGCGGACGACATGCCCCGGTGCGTAGCATTGGTTCATGCGTGTCTTGATCGTCGAGGACGAGCTGTACATGGCGGAGGCCATCCGTGACGGGCTGCGGCTGGAGGCGATCGCCGCGGACATCGCCGGGGACGGCGACACCGCTTTGGAGTTACTGAGCGTCAACGCCTACGACATCGCCGTCCTCGACCGTGACATCCCCGGTCCCTCCGGTGACGAGATCGCCGAACGGATCGTCGCGGCGGGATCGGGGATGCCGATCCTCATGCTCACCGCCGCCGACCGGATCGACGACAAGGTCTCCGGGTTCGGGCTCGGAGCCGACGACTACCTCACCAAGCCGTTCAAGATGCGTGAACTCGTCCTCAGGCTCAGGGCGCTGGACCGCAGGCGCGCGTACATCAGACCGCCGGTGCGGGAGATCGCGGGCCTGCGGCTGGACCCCTTCCGCCGCGAGGTCTACCGCGACGACCGCTACATCGCGCTCACCCGCAAACAGTTCGCCGTGCTCGACGTGCTGGTCGCCGCCGAGGGTGGCGTCGTCAGCGCCGAGGAACTCCTGGAGCGGGCCTGGGACGAGAACGCCGACTCGTTCACCAACGCCGTGCGCATCACGGTCTCGACGCTGCGCAAACGCCTCGGTGAACCTCAGATCATCGCCACCGTGCCGGGCGTCGGCTACCGGATCGCCACCCCGGCGGACACCGGGCGTGAGGGCGATGCGGGCGCCTAGAACTCCGGGCTTGAGCGTCCGCCTCAAATTCGCCCTCAGCTACGCGGGCTTCGTCATGCTCGCGGGCGGGCTGATGCTGGTCACCGTGTGGGTGTACCTGCTGCGCGGCCTGCCCGGTACGGCGAGCAGCCCCGACGGGCTCGTGCCCATCCGCACCATCGTGCTGCACGCCTACGCTCCGGCGTCGGCCGTGGTGATGGCGCTCCTCCTGGTGTTCGGCCTGCTGGGAGGATGGCTGCTCGCCGGCCGGATGCTCGCCCCGCTGACCCGCATCACCCACGCCACCTCCCTGGCCGCGAACGGGTCACTCTCCCACCGGATCGAACTGGAGGGCCGCAAGGACGAGTTCCGGGAGCTCGCCGACGCCTTCGACACCATGCTCGCGCGCCTCGAAGCGCACGTCACCGAGCAGCGGAGGTTCGCGGCCAACGCCTCCCACGAACTGCGCACCCCGCTGGCGATCACGAAGGCCCTGCTCGACGTGGCTCTCACCGACCCGGCGCGCGACTCGGGCGAGCTGTTCCGGCGCCTCACCGACGTCAACGCCAGGGCGATCGACCTCACCGAGGCGTTGCTCCTGCTCAGCCGGGCCGAGCGGCGGACCTTCACCCGGGAGCCCGTCGACCTGTCCCTGAACGTCGAGGAGGCCGTCGAGACGCTGCTTCCCATGGCGGAGAAGAACGGCGTCACCCTGGAGGCCTCGGGCGACATCACCCCGACCATCGGCTCCCGCGCGCTCCTGCTGCAGATGACAGTCAATCTCCTCCACAACGCGATCGTCCACAACCTGCCCGACCGGGGCATCGTGCGGGCGACGACCCGCGTCCAGCCCGGAAGCGTGTCGCTCACCGTCGAGAACACCGGCGAGATCCTCCCGGCGGAGCTGGTCTCGACCCTCACCGAGCCCTTCCAGCGCGGCACCGAACGCGTCCGTCACGACCACGCGGGCGTCGGCCTGGGCCTGGCCATCGTGAAGAGCATCGTCGAAGCGCATGACGGGACCCTCGCCATCGCCCCGCGCCCCGGCGGCGGCCTCCACATCACCGTGCGGCTGCCGGCCGCGCCTCCGCCGACGGGGTAGCCGCCCGCCCGCGCTCCGCCCCTGCCCCGCCCGCTGACGCACCCCGCACTCAAGGACTCACCGGCATTCCGCCGGTGAGTCCTTCGCTTTCCCTCCCTCAATTCCCCGGTCGGTTCATTTCACGACCATCGGGGAATTCCCGGCACCGGAATCAGGGGGGCGGTGTCCAAGTGCCGGAAACGCTCGCTTGGACACCGCCCCGTGGACACCCACTCGTGGACAGCGAGTCCGATCAGCACGATGGACCCGCGGACTTCGGTGACGGGGAGAGGGGATGTCCGGGTGGTCATGATGCCGTCCAGCAGGGGGGTGCAAAGGACCGGTGGGGGCGGCGACGATCCCCGGCCGGCCAAGCTGCGCCCCGATACGCCGCGCAGGGTGCTCGCCTACCTTCGCCCGCACACCGGCAAAATCGCCCTTTTCGCAATTGTCGCCGTACTGGAGTCGCTCATCGTGGTGGCGACTCCGCTGCTGCTCAAACAGATCGTCGACGATGGGATCCTCAAGGACGACTCCGGAGCCGTCACCCGGCTGGCCTGCCTCACCGCGGGGCTCGCCGTCCTCGACGCGTTGCTGCAACTGGCGCTCGCCTATCTCGCCGGGTGGATCGGGCAGGGGGTCAGCTACGACGTCCGGGTCCAGTCGATCGAGCACGTCCAGCGGCTGCCGGTCGCGTTCTTCACCCGCACCCAGACCGGGGTGCTGGTCGGACGGCTGCACACGGACCTGATCATGACGCAGCAGGCGTTCAGCCAGCTGCTGATGGCGCTCCCCAGCGTGATCGGGGTCGTCCTGGTGCTGGCCGAGCTGTTCTACCTGTCGTGGATCGTCGCCGTCATCACGCTGGTGATGATCCCGCTGTTCGTCGTTCCCTGGGTGTACGTGGGGCGGGTGACGCAGCGTTACACCCGGCAGTCGATGGAGCTGAACGCCGGCCTGGCCGGCCTCCTCCAGGAGCGGTTCAACGCCCAGGGCGCGGTGCTCTCCAAGCTCTTCGGCCGCCCGGACGAGGAGACGGCCGAGTACCGGGCCCGCTCGGAGCGGCTGCGCGGGATCGGCGTGAGCGTCATCGTCTACGGCCGGATGGCCTTCGTCATCATGATGCTGATCGCCGCGCTCGCCACGGCGCTCACCTACGGGGTCGGCGGCGGCCTGGTGCTCTCCGGGGCGTTCCAGCTCGGCACGCTGATCGCGCTCGCCGCCCTGCTCGGGCGGCTGTTCGGGCCGATCACCCAGCTGTCCGGGATGCAGGCGAACGCGCTGGTCGTCCTGGTGAGCTTCGACCGGATCTTCGAGCTGCTCGACCTGAAGCCGCTGATCGAGGAGCGCCCCGACGCCGTCACGCTCACCTGGAAGACCGCCCCGGAGATCGAGTTCGAGGACGTGTCGTTCCGCTACCCGGGCGCGGACGAGGTCTCGCTGCCGTCGCTGGAGCAGAACGTGCGGGGCGGAGGGGACCGCGGGGAGGCGTCGCCGGAGGTCCTGCGCCGGGTGAGCCTGCGCGCTCCGGCCGGAACCGTCACCGCGCTCGTCGGCCCGTCCGGCGCCGGGAAGAGCACGCTCACCCACCTGGTGTCCCGGCTGTACGACCCGACCTCCGGCACCGTGCGGGTCGGCGGACACGACCTCCGGGACCTCTCCTTCGGCTCGCTGCGCGAGACGGTGGGCGTGGTCAGCCAGGACACCTACCTCTTCCACGACACGATCCGGGAGAACCTCCGCTACGTCCGTCCGGACGCCACCGAGGACGAGTTGATCGAGGCGTGCAAGGGCGCCCAGATCTGGGACCTGGTCGCCTCCCTCCCGCAGGGGCTCGACACCGTCGCGGGAGACCGCGGTTTCCGGCTGTCGGGCGGGGAGAAGCAGCGACTGGCCATCGCGAGGCTGCTCCTGAAGGCACCCTCGGTCGTCGTGCTCGACGAGGCCACCGCGCACCTGGACCCCGAGTCGGAGGCCGCCGTGCAGCGGGCGCTCAGGACCGCGCTGCGCGACCGCACCTCCCTGGTGATCGCCCACCGGTTGTCCACGATCCGTGAGGCCGACCAGATCGTCGTGATCGACGACGGAGGCGTCCGGGAGCGCGGGACGCACGAGGAGCTGCTGGCCGGGGGCGGCCTCTACGCGGAGCTCTACCGCACGCAGTTCGCCGGGTCGGGCGGCGTCCGGGCCGGGTCCGGGGGCGACGGGCCCGAGGGCCGGCTGCCCGGCGGCCGCGTGTTCGACGGCAACGGGACCGGACCGGTCCCCCGGACGGCTCCAGAAGGGCGACGATGAATTCCGCAGCGCTGGCCGCGCCGACGGTACCGGAGCTGTTCGCCTGCCAGGCGGAGCGGACGCCCGACGCCGTGGCCGTGGTCGATGGGGACCGGACGCTGACCTACCGGCGGCTGGACGAGCTCGCGGGCCGGCTGGCCGGACGGCTGATCGGCCGGGGCGTGCGCCGTGGCGACCGGGTGGCGGTCCTGATGGAACGATCCGCGGACCTGGTGGTGACGCTGCTCGCCGTCTGGAAGGCGGGAGCGGCCTACGTACCGGTGGACGCTACCCATCCCGCGCGGCGGGTGGCGTTCGTGGTCGCGGACTCGGGCGCGTCCCTGGTGGCGTGTTCGGCCGCGGCGGCGGGCGGGGTTCCCGAGGGGGCCGAGTCGATCGTCGTCACGGACGAGGAGGCCCCGGGTGAGGCGTCGGCGGTCCCCGTGCGGCCGGGGGACCTGGCGTACGTGATGTACACCTCCGGGTCGACGGGGGTCCCCAAGGGCGTGGCCGTCCCGCACCGGAGCGTCGCCGAGCTGGTGGGGGACCCCGGCTGGGCGGTGGGCCCCGGTGACGCCGTCCTCGTGCACGCGCCGCACGCCTTCGACGCCTCCCTCTTCGAGATCTGGGTGCCGCTCGCCTCGGGCGCCCGCGTGGTGATCGCCGAGCCGGGCGCGGTGGACGCCCGGCGCCTGCGGGAGGCGGTCGCCGCCGGCGTGACGAAGGTGCACCTGACCGCGGGGAGCTTCCGTGCGCTGGCGGAGGAGTCCCCGGAGTCCTTCACCGGCCTCCACGAGGTGCTGACGGGCGGGGACGTGGTGCCCGCGGCCGCGGTGGAGAAGGTGCGCGGGGCGATCCCCCGGGCGCGGATCCGGCACCTGTACGGTCCGACGGAGACGACGCTGTGCGCGACGTGGCACCTGCTCCGGCCGGGCGACGCGCTGGGGCCCGCGCTGCCGATCGGCCGCCCGCTCGCGGGCCGCCGGGCCCAGGTGCTCGACGCGTCGCTGCTGCCCGTGCCGCCGGGCACGGTCGGCGACCTCTACCTCTCCGGCGCCGGCCTCGCGGACGGCTACCTGGACCGGGCGGCGCTGACGGCGGAGCGGTTCGTGGCGGATCCGTCCGTGCCCGGCGGCCGGATGTACCGCACGGGGGACCTCGCCCGGTGGACCGCCGAGGGCGAGCTGCTGTTCGCGGGCCGGGCCGACGACCAGGTGAAGATCCGCGGGTTCCGGATCGAGCCGGGTGAGATCGAGGCCGCGCTGACCGCCCGGCCGGAGGTCCACGAGGCCGTCGTGGTGGCGGTCGACGGCCGCCTGATCGGCTACGCGGTGACGGACGCGGATCCCGTCGTCCTGCGCGAGCGTCTCGGGGCGGTGCTGCCGGAGTACATGGTCCCGGCCGTCGTGATCCCGCTGGACCGGCTTCCGCTCACCGGCAACGGCAAGGTGGACCGGGCGGCGCTGCCCGCGCCGGTCTTCGGCGGGACGGCCGGGGGCCGCGAACCCGCCACCGAGGCGGAGCGCGTCCTGGGCGGACTGTTCGCCGAGTTGTTCGGCCTGGACCGGGTCGGTGTCGACGACAGCTTCTTCGCCCTGGGCGGCGACTCGATCTCCGCGATGCGGCTGGCGGCCCGCGCGGCCGGGGCCGGTCTGCTGGTGACGCCCTCCCAGATCTTCGCCGAGCGGACCCCCGCACGGCTGGCGGCCGCCGCGCTCGCCGTCCCCGCCGATGACCCCGCCGGCCCCGGCGCCGGTCCGCTGATCGCGCTCAGCGCGGAGGAGGAGGCCGAGCTGGCGGCCGCCGTGCCGGGCGCCGAGGAGGCCTGGCCGCTCGCGCCGCTCCAGGAGGGCCTGCTCTTCCAGTCGACCCTCGAAGAAGAGGGCCTCGACATCTACCAGGCGCAGTGGATCCTGGAGCTGGACGGGCCGCTGGACGCGGCCCGGCTCCGGGCCGCGTGGGAGGCGGTCTTCGCACGGCACGCCGAGCTCCGGGTGAGCTTCGTGCGGCTCGCCTCGGGCCGGACGCTCCAGGCCGTCGCCGGACACGTGGTCCTGCCCTGGCGGGAGGTCGACCTCACCGGCGAGGGCGACGCCGGGGCGGCCGTCGAGGCCCTCGCCCGGCGGGAGCAGGAACAGCGGTTCGACCTGGCCGCGGGCCCGCTGTTCCGGCTGCTGTTGGCGCGGATCGGCGAGCACCGGCACCGCCTGCTGGTCGTCCACCACCACATCCTGACCGACGGCTGGTCGGTGGCGGTCATCCTCAACGAGGTGGCCGAGGCGTACGCGGCCGGCGGCCGGCTCCCGGAGCGGATCGGCGCGGCGTCGTACCGGGACTACCTGGCCTGGCTGGACCGGCAGGACAAGGACGCGGCCGGCGCGGCCTGGCGGGCGGAGCTGTCCGGCCTCGACGGGGACGCGTCGATCGCGAGGTCGGCCGCCGGGACGGGGTACGAGTACCGCGTCACCCACGTCACGCCGGAGCTCCACGCCGGGCTGACCCGGGTGGCCCGCGACCTCGGGCTGACGCTGAACACGATGGTGCAGGGCGCCTGGGCGACGGTGCTGGCCCGGCTCGCGCGGCGCACCGAGGTGGTGTTCGGCACCACGGTCGCCTGCCGTCCCGCGGAGCTCCCGGGCGTGGAGTCGATGCCCGGACTGATGATGAACACCGTGCCGGTCCGGGTGTCGCTGGACGGCGGGCGGACGGTCGCCGACCTGCTCACCGGTCTGCAGCGGCGGCAGGCGGCCCTGATCCCGCACCAGCACCTGGGACTGCCCGAGATCCAGCGGGCGGGCGGGCCGGGCGCGAGGTTCGACACGCTGCTGGTGTTCGAGAACTATCCGCGGGACTTCACCGACCGGTTCACCTATCTGGGCACGGTCGAGGGCACCCATTACCCGCTGACCCTCGGCATCATCCCGGGGGACGGTCTCAGGATCCAACTCGCCTACCGGCACGGGCAGATCGAGGAGACCGTCGCCGAGTCCGTGCTCGGCTGGTTCGTCGGCGCCCTCGCCGCGATGGCCGCCGACCCGTCCGCCCTGGTGGGGCGGCTCGGCGCGGCCGGGGACCGGGTGGAGGACTCGCAAGCGGCTCTGGCGGCGGGGGAGTCCCTGCCGGTGCTGGTGGCGCGGGTGGTGGCGGAGCGGCCGCACGCGGTGGCGGTGGTGGACGGCGACGGCGAGCTGACCTACGAGCGGCTCTGGCAGCGGGCATCGGCGCTCGCCGCCGTGCTGAGGGCCCGCGGGACCGGCCCGGAGTCCCGGGTGGGCCTCGTCGTGGGGCGGTCGGCGCGGTGGCTGGTCGGAATGCTGGGGGTGTCGCTGGCCGGCGGCGCCTTCGTCCCGGTGGATCCCGGGTATCCGGCCGAGCGCGTGCGCCTGCTGCTGGGAGACACGGATCCCGTGCTGGTGGTGTGCGAACGGGGGACGCGGGACGCCGTGCCCGGGGAGTTCGCCGACCGTTCGGTGGTGCTCGACGACCTGGACCTCGCGGCGGGCCCGGACGCGGTGGCGCCGGGCGCGCGGCCGCGGGACGCGGCGTACGTCATCTACACCTCGGGGTCGACCGGCACGCCGAAGGGGGTCGTCGTCACCCACGCGGGCCTGGGGAACCTGGCGGCGGCGCAGATCGACCGCTTCGCCGTGTCGCCGTCGTCACGGGTCCTGCAGTTCGCGGCGCTGGGCTTCGACGCCACGGTCTCGGAGGCGCTGATGGCGCTGCTCTCAGGGGCGACGCTGGTGATGGCGCCGCAGCGCGACCTGCCGCCGCGGGTGTCGCTGGCCGAGGCACTGCAGCGCTGGGACGCCACGCACGTGACGGTCCCGCCGTCGGTGCTCGCCACGGCCGAGCTGCTGCCGGCGGGGCTGGAGACGGTGGTGGTGGCGGGGGAGGCCTGTGCGCCGGGGCTCGCGGACCGCTGGTCGCAGGGACGCCGGCTGATCAACGCCTACGGGCCGACCGAGACCACGGTGTGCGCCGCGATGAGCATGCCGCTGGCGCCGGGCCGGGACGTCGTCCCGATCGGGACACCGATCGCGGGAAGCCGCTGCCATGTGCTGGACGTCTTCCTCCGGCCGCTGCCGCCGGGGATCGTCGGCGAGCTGTACGTGGCGGGGATCGGGGTGGCCCGCGGCTACCTGGGCCGTACGGCGCTGACGGCGGAGCGGTTCGTCGCCGATCCCTTCGCCGCCGGTGAGCGGATGTACCGGACGGGGGACCTGGTCTACCGGACGGGCCGCGGCGAGCTGGTGTTCGCCGGGAGGGCCGACGAGCAGGTGAAGCTCCGCGGGTTCCGGATCGAGCTCGGCGAGATCGAGTCCGTCCTGTCCGGCCACCCGGGGGTCGCCCAGGCGGTGGCGGTCGTCCGGGACGACCGCCTCCTGGCCTACGTGTCGCCGGCCGAGGCCGATCCGCAGGCGGTGCGGGAGTACCTCGCCGCCCGGCTGCCCCAGCACATGGTGCCCGCCGTGGTGGCGCTGGCGGCGCTGCCCACCACCCCGAACGGGAAGATCGACCGCGGCGCGCTGCCCGACCCCGGCCGCACCGCCGGGACCGTCGGCCGGGAGCCGGCCACGGAGCACGAACGGGTGCTGTGCCGGCTCTTCGCGGAGGTGCTCGGCCTGGAGCGGGTCGGCGCGGACGACGGCTTCTTCACCCTGGGCGGGGACTCGATCACCGCCATGCAGCTGGTGGCGCGGGCCCGGCGGGAGGGACTGGCCCTCGCCTCGCAGGACGTCTTCGCGCAGAAGACGCCGGAGGGGCTCGCGCGGCTGGTGCCGCAGGCGCCGCTGCCGGAACGCCCCCGGCCCGCGACGGCCGACGGCACCGGCGAGGTGCCGTGGACGCCGGTGATGAGGATGCTGGGCGACGGGATCACCGGTGCGGGCTTCGCGCAGTGGGTGGTCGTCGGCGCGCCCGCGGACCTGGGCGAAGCGGTCCTGGCCGCCGGGCTGGCCGCCGTGGTGGACACGCACGACATGCTGCGCGCCCGCGTCGAGCGGGGACGGCTGGTCGTCGGTGGCCGAGGCTCGGTGGACGCGGCCGGTCTGGTCCGGCGGGTGCGCCTCGACGGCGGCGCGCCGGACGAGGCCGTGGCGGGCGCGGTGCGGGACGCCGTGGGACGGCTGGACCCGGCGGCGGGCGTGATGGCGCAGGCGGTGTGGGTGGACGCCGGGCCGGGCCGGGTGGGCCGGCTGGTGCTGGCGGTGCACCACCTGGCCGTCGACGGGATGTCATGGCGGGTCCTGGTCCCGGATCTGCGGGAGGCCTGCGAGGCGGTCGCGGCGGGACGGACCCCCGCGCCGGAGCCGGTGGCGGTGCCGTTCCGGCAGTGGGCGGGTCTGCTGGAGGAATGGTCGGTCTCGGCCGAACGGGTCGGCGAACTGCCCGCGTGGCAGGCCCTCCTGGGCCGCGGGGACGGTCCGGCCGGCCGGCCGGAAGCGGGCACGGAACCGGGCACGGCGGCGGGCACCGGGAGCGTGCGCTCGCGGTCGTGGACGAGGTCGGGAGCCGAGGTGTCGGCGCTGCTGGGACGGCTTCCGGCGCTGTTCTTCTGCGGGGTCCACGAGGTGCTGCTGGCGGGTCTGGCGGGGGCGGTGGCGCGCTGGTCGGGCGGACGGGTGGTGCTGGTGGACGTGGAGGGCCACGGCCGCCACCCGGTCGGCGGGCTGGACCTGTCCCGGACGGTCGGCTGGTTCACGAGCGCGCATCCGGTGCGCCTGGACACCTCGGGGATCGACCTGTCGTCCGGGGAGCTGCTGAAGACGGTGAAGGAGCAGTCGCGGGCGGTGCCCGGCGACGGGCTCGGCTACGGGCTGCTGCGCCATCTGAACGCCGAGACCGGACCGGTCCTGGAGGCCCTGCCCGCGCCCCGGATCGGATTCAACTACCTGGGCCGCTTCCCCGCGGGGCGGCGGGACGACGTGGCGCCGTGGCAGCAGGCCGGGGACATCGGCGGTTCGCTGGATCCGGCCATGGCACTGCCGCACGCGCTGCAGGCCGACGCGGTCGTCCGGGAGACACCGGAGGGCCCGGAACTGACGCTCATGGTGAGCGGGCCGGCCGGCGCCCTGGACGAGGCCGGGATCGACCGGTTCGGCCGGACGTGGTGGGAGGTGCTGTCCGGCCTGGCGCGCCTGGCGGACGATTCCGCCGCCGGCGGACACACCTCGTCCGATTTCGACCTCCTCGACCTCGACCAGGACGAGATCGAGGGCTTCGAGGAAATAGCGGCACACTTCGGCGGAGGCCAGACATCGTGACCAGGTCGACCACGTCCCACGGATCGGCGCTCGCGGAGCTCTGGCCGCTGTCACCGATGCAGGAGGGGATGCTCTACCACTCCTCGCTCGACGACGGGGCGCCGGACATCTACGTCATCCAGCAGTCCCAGCTCATCGACGGGCCGCTGGACCCGGAGCGGCTCCGGAGGTCCTGGCAGGCCCTCCTCGACCGGCACGCGACGCTCCGGGCGTCCTTCCACCGGCGGAAGTCCGGCGAGACGGTCCAGCTCATTCCCCGGGAGGCGGAACTCCCCTGGACCGAGTGCGACCTGTCCGGCCTGGCCGAGGAGGACGCGCTCGCCGAGGCGACCGCGATCGCGGCGAAGGAGCGCGCCCGGGGCTTCGACCTGACGCGCCCTCCACTGCTGCGGCTGACGCTGATCCGGCTCGGTCCGCGGCGGCACTGTCTCGTGACGACGAGCCACCACCTGCTCATGGACGGGTGGTCGCGGGCGGTCCTCGAAGCGGAGCTCGTCGAGGTCTACGCGGCCGGCGGCTCCGCGTCGGGCCTGCGGTCGGCGGCCTCCTACCGGGACCACCTGGTCTGGCTGGGGCTGCAGGACAAGGACGCCGCCCGGGCGGCGTGGCGCGCCGAGCTGTCCGGCGCCGACGGATCGGCGCTCGGCGTCCCCGAGCGGCCCGGCCGGGCCCCGGACCTGCCGGTCCGGACGGCGATCCGCCACTCACCGGCCTTCACCGCCGCCCTGGTGGAGTTCGCCCGTGCCCACGGGCTGACGCTGAACACCCTGGTGCAGGGCGCGTGGGCGCTGGTGCTGGCCCGGCTGGCGCACCGCCGGGACGTGCTCTTCGGCGCGACGGTCTCCGGGCGTCCGGCGGACCTTCCGGGCGCGGAGGGCATGGTGGGGCTCTTCATCAACACCGTGCCGGTGCGGGTGCGGCTGGACGGGGCGAAGACGGTCCTGGAGACGCTGACGGAGCTCCAGGAGCGGCAGTCCGCGCTGATCGCGCACCAGCACCTCGGGCTCCCGGAGATCCAGAAGCTCGGAGGGGCGGGCCTGGACACGATCGTGGTGTTCGAGAACTACGTCGATCCCGCCGCGGGCCCGGCGTCCCCGGGTGAACTGGCTCTGACCCTGCGGGAGTTCCACCAGGCGTCCCCCTATGCGATCACCCTGGGCGTGATGCCGGGCGAGAGCCTGGAGACCGAGCTGCAGTACCAGCCGGGGATGGTCGACGCCGCGGTCGCCGAGGCCGCCCACCACCGGCTGGTGCGGGCCCTGGAGCGGATGATCGCGGAGCCGGGCACGCCGATGGGCCGCCTGGACCTGGTGAGCGACGCCGAACGTGAGCTGGTCGTCGACCGGTGGAACGGGACGGGCGACGCGATCGCCGCGCCGACGGCGGTGGGCCTCTTCCTCCGGCAGGTGGAGCGGGCCCCGGACGCGACGGCGCTGACGGCCGGGGACCGGCACTGGTCGTACGCGGAACTCGACGCGTGGTCGGGCCGGGTGGCGCGGCTGCTGAAGGACCGGGGCGTGCGGCGCGGCGACCGGGTCGGTGTCCTGCTGGAGCGTTCGCCGGAGGTGCCGGCGGTCTGGCTCGGGGTGTGGAAGGCGGGAGCGGCGTTCGTGCCCGTCGATCCGGCCTACCCGGCGGAGCGGATCGCGTTCATGCTGTCCGATGCCGCGGTCGCCGCGGTGGTGTGCTCCGAGGGGACCGCCGCCGCCGTGCCCCCGGGCCATGCGCCGATCAGGACGGACGCCGCCGCCGACGGCGGGACCGCACTGGTCCCGGTCGGGGCGGACGACCTGGCGTACGTGATGTACACCTCGGGATCGACCGGGGCGCCGAAGGGCGTCGCCGTCCCGCACGGCGGCGTCGCGGCCCTGGCGGGGGACCCGGTGTGGGGCGTCGGAGCGGGCGACACCGTGCTGATGCACGCGCCGCACACCTTCGACGCGTCCCTGTACGACCTGTGGGTGCCGCTCGTCTCCGGCGCGCGGGTGCTGATCGCCGAGCCGGGCGTGGTCGACGCGGGGCGCCTCGCCGCCCAGGTCGCCCGGGGCCTCGTCTCGGTGAACATCACGGCGGGTCAGTTCCGGGCGCTGGCGCAGGAGTCGCCGGAGTCCTTCGCGGGGCTGCGCGACGTGCTGGCGGGCGGCGACGTGGTGCCGCTCGGCGAGGTGGAGCGGGTCCGGCGGGCCTGCCCCGACCTGGTCGTCTGGCACACCTACGGCCCGACCGAGACCACCCTGTGCGCGACCTGGAAGGCGATCGCGCCCGGCGACCGGCTGGGGCCGCTCCTGCCGATCGGCCGTCCGCTGCCGGGCCGGCGGCTGTACGTGCTGGACGTCTTCCTGCGGCCGCTGCCTCCGGGCGTTCCGGGCGATCTCCACATCGCGGGCGCGGGGGTGGCGCGGGGCTATCTGGACCGTCCGGGGCTCACGGCGGAGCGGTTCGTCGCGGACCCGTTCGCCCCCGGCGAGCGCATGTACCGGACGGGCGACATCGCGTACTGGACGGACGAGGGCGAACTGGTGTACGTCGGGCGGTCCGACGACCAGGTGAAGATCCGCGGCCACCGGGTCGAGCCGGGCGAGGTCGAGGCGGTGCTGGCCGGGCGGCCGGGCATCGACCAGGCCGTGGTGGTGGCCCGGGACGGGCGCCTGATCGGCTATGTCGTGTCCGGCGGCCCCGTCGATCCGGAGCGGCTGCGCGAGGACGTCGCCAGGGCGCTGCCGGGCTACATGGTGCCGGCGGCGGTGATCGTGCTGGACGCGCTGCCGGTGACGGCCAACGGCAAGGTGGACCGGGCGGCGCTGCCGGAGCCCGACTTCGGCGGACGCGTCACCGGCCGGGAACCGGCCACCGAGGCCGAGCGGGTGCTGTGCGCGCTGTTCGCCGAGGTGCTCGGCCTGGACCGGGTCGGTGCGGACGACGGCTTCTTCGAGCTGGGCGGGGACTCCATCACCTCGATGCAGTTGGCGGCGCGGGCCCGCCGGTCCGGCCTGGTGTTCGGCGCGCGCGAGGTGTTCGAGCACCGGACCCCGGCGGGAATCGCCGGGATCCCCGGCCTGGCCGGTGGTCCGGCCGGGGGCGCCGGGGAGGTCGCCCGGACGCCGATGACGGACCTCTGGGGGACGGCGCCCGCGCAGTGGGTGAGCGTCGGCGCGCCCGGCGGTCTGTCGCAGGCCGCGCTGGCCGCCGCGCTGGGCCTGCTGACCGACACCCACGACATGCTGCGGAGCCGGATCGTCGAGGAGGCCGGCAAGCCCCGGGTGGTCGTCTCCGGCAGGGGCGCGGTGGACGCCGCGCGGCTGGTCACGCGGGTGGCGGCGGACCCCGGGGAGCTCGACGAGGTCGCGCGGCGGTGCGCGCGGGAGGCGGCCGCGCGGCTGGACCCCGCCGCCGGCGCGGTGGTCCGCGCGGTGTGGGTGGACGCGGGGCCCGGCCGGATCGGCCGGCTCGTGCTGGTGGCGCATCCGCTGGTGGTCGACGCCCGGTCGTGGGAGATCCTGCTGACGGACCTGCGGGCCGCCTACGAGGCCGTCGCCGCGGGCGGGGTGCCGGCCCTCGACCCCGTGGACGTCCCCTACCGGCGGTGGGCGGCCGCCCTGGCGGAGCAGGCGACCGCCCCGGGGCGGGTCGCGGAGCTGACCGCGTGGACGGCGCTGCTCGACGGCGCGGAGCCGCTGCCGGGCGGGCCCGGCGCCGGCCACGCCGCGGGACGCCGGACCTGGACCCTGCCGAAGGAGCACGCGGGCGCGCTCGTGGAGCGGGTCGCCCCGGCCTTCCACTGCGGGGTCCACGAGGTGCTGCTGGCGGGTCTGGCGGGGGCGGTGGCGCGCTGGTCGGGCGGACGGGTGGTGCTGGTGGACGTCGAGGGCCACGGCCGCCACCCGGTCGGCGGGCTGGACCCGTCCCGGACGGTGGGCCGGTTCACCAGCGCGCATCCGGTGCGCCTGGACACCTCGGGGACCGACCTGTCGTCCGGGGAACTGCTGAAGGCGGTGAAGGAGCAGTCGCGGGCGGTGCCCGGCGACGGGCTCGGCTACGGGCTGCTGCGCCATCTGAACGCCGAGACCGGACCGGTCCTGGAGGCCGCGCCGTCGCCGCGCATCGGGTTCGCCTATCTGGGCCGGTCCGCCGCGGGCGACGTGCGGGAGTGGCAGCGGTCCGGAGGGACCGGCTGGTCACCGGAGCCCGGTACGACGCCGCCGCACGCGCTGGAGGCCGTAGCGGCCGTCCGGGACCTGCCGGACGGCCCGGAACTGGCGCTGGCGGTGAGCTGGCAGGCCGGCCTCTTCGACGAGGCCGGGATCGAACGGTTCGGCCGGCTGTGGCTGGACGCGCTGTCCGCCCTGGCCCGCCTGGCGGGTGACCCTTCCGCCGGGGGGCACACCGCGTCGGACTTCGACCTCCTCGACCTGGACCAGGACGAGATCGAGGAACTCGAAGCCGAGTTTGACGACGACCTTTAAGCCGTTTGCTGGATCGAGGGAGATACCGATGGCTCAGTCGCGGATCGAGGACATCTGGCCGCTGTCGCCGCTGCAGGAAGGGTTGCTGTTCCACACGGTCTACGACGACGAAGGGCCCCACGTCTACCTGGGCCACTGGATCCTGGAGCTGCGCGGCCCGGTCGACCCGGTCCGGCTGCGCGCGGCCTGGGAGGAGCTGCTCACCCGGCACGCCGCGCTCCGGGCCTGCTTCCGGCAGCGTGCGTCCGGCGAGACGGTGCAGGTCATCGCGCGCCGGGCGGAGTTGCCGTGGCGCACCGTCGACCTCTCCCACCTCGACGATCCCGAGGAGGCGGTGCGGGAGCTGGCCGAGGAGGACCGGCTCCGGCGCTTCGACGTGGCGCAGGCCCCCCTGCTGCGCCTCACCCTGATCCGTCTCGACGACGCCACGCACCGCCTGGTGGTGACCTGCCACCACGCGGTGATGGACGGCTGGTCGCTGCCCATCGTGTTCACCGAGCTGCTGGAGCTGTACGCGGCCGACGGCCGGCCCGGCCTGCCGGAGGTGGCGTCCTACCGGGACTACCTCGCCTGGCTGAACCGGCAGGACGAGGACCGGGCGCTGGCGGCCTGGGCGGCGGAGCTGGACGGCGTCCAGGAGCCGACCCTGGTGGCGCCCGCGGACCCGGGCCGGGCGCCCGCCATGCCGGAGAGCATCACGGTCGAGCTGCCCGAGCGGCTCACCCGGTCGCTGGAGGACCTCGCCCGGCGCCACGGGCTGACGCTGAACACGGTCGTGCAGGGCGCGTGGGCGCTGGTGCTGGCGCAGCTGTCGGGCCGGACGGACGTGGTGTTCGGGGCCACCGTGTCGGCACGCCCCGCGGACCTGCCCGGCGTGGAGGGCATGGTGGGGCTGTTCCTCAACACCGTGCCCGTGCGCGTGCGGCTGGACGGCGCCTCGCCGGTCGTCGACGTGCTGGCCGAGGTCCAGCGGCGGCAGTCGGCGCTCATCCCGGAGCAGTACGTGGGATTGACGGACATCCAGAAGGCGGCCGGCCCCGGCGCGGTCTTCGACACCCTGCTCGTCTTCGAGAACTTCCCCCGCGACCTCGGTGAACCGGACTCCGCCGGGACCTTCACCGTCCGGGTGAACCAGGGCCGGGAGGCGGCCCACTATCCGCTGACGCTGGTCGCCGTCCCCGGCGACACGATGCTCCTCAAGCTCGACCACCTGACCGAGCTCTTCGACACGGGCGCGGCGCACGCCGTCCTGGAGCGGTTCCAGGGGGTGCTGCGCGGGCTGACGGCCGACAGCGGGATCACCGTGGCCGATGCCGTCGTGACGACCGCCGCCGAGCGCGACCTGGTGCGGGCCTGGGGCACGGCGCCCGAGGCCGCGCCGGCCGACCTTCCGTTGGCCCTGTTCGACCGCCAGGCGGAGCGCCGCGGGGAGGCGACGGCGATCACCGACGGGGACCGGTCGACGTCCTTCCGGGACCTCGCCGCGCGGACCGACGGGCTCGCGGGCCACTTGGCCGCGCTCGGTGTCCGGCGCGGGGACCGGGTCGCCGTGGTGATGGAGCGCTCCGACGACCTGGTCGCGACGCTGCTCGCGGTGTGGAAGGCGGGGGCGGCGTTCGTGCCGGTGGACCCCGCCTACCCGGCGGAGCGCGTGAAGTTCATGCTGGCCGACGCGGATCCGGCCGCGGTGGTCTGCCGCGCCGCGAGCCGGGCGGCGGTGCTGGACAGCGGGCTCGATCCGGTCGTCCTGGACGATCCGGGGACGCGGCGGGCCGTGGCGCAGTGCGCCCGCCCCGCGGTGGAGGCCGGGGCCGACGACCTCGCCTATGTGATGTACACCTCGGGGTCGACGGGCACGCCCAAGGGCGTCGCGGTGTCGCACGGCGACGTGGCGGCGCTGGTCGGGGAGCCGCGGTGGGGGATCGGGGCCGGCGACGCCGTGCTGACGCATGCCTCGCACGCCTTCGACATCTCCCTGTTCGAGATCTGGGTGCCGCTCCTGTCGGGCGCCCGGCTGGTGATCGCCGAACCGGGCGCGGTGGACGGGGAGGCCCTGGCCCGCCACGTGGCGGGCGGCGTCACGGCCGCCCACCTGTCCGCGGGAGCCTTCCGGGTGCTGGCCGAGGAGTCACCGGAGTCGGTCGCCGGGCTCCGGGAGGTGCTGACCGGCGGGGACGCGGTACCGCCGACGGCGGTGGAGCGCGTCCGGCGGGCGTGCCCGGACGTCCGGGTGCGGCATCTCTACGGCCCGACGGAGACGACGCTGTGCGCGACCTGGTGGCTGGTCGAACCCGGCGACGAGACCGGTCCGGTGCTGCCGATCGGACGTCCCCTCGCGGGCCGGCGCGGCTACGTCCTCGACGCGTTCCTGCGCCCCGTCCCCCCGGGCGTGAAGGGCGAACTGTACGTCGCCGGGGCCGGTGTCGCCCGCGGCTACCTGGGACGTCCGGCCCTGACGGCCGAGCGGTTCCTCGCCGACCCGTTCGTCCCCGGCGAGCGGATGTACCGGACCGGTGACCTCGCCCACTGGACGGACCGGGGCGCGCTCGTGTTCGGCGGACGGGCCGACGACCAGGTGAAGATCCGCGGCTATCGGGTGGAGCCGGGAGAGGTCGAGGCGGTCCTCGCCGGGCTCCCGGGCGTCGCCCAGGCCGTGGTCGCCGCCCGGGGCGAGCGGCTGACCGGCTATCTGGTCGCCGAGGCGGGACACGCCCTCGACCCGGTGCGGCTGCGGGAGCGGCTCGCCGAGACGCTGCCCGACTTCATGGTGCCGGCGGCGGTGATCGTGCTGGACGCGCTGCCGCTGACGGTCCACGGGAAGGTCGACCGGCAGGCCCTGCCCGCACCGGACTTCGCGGCGAAGCCGGCGGACCGGGACCCGGCCACCGAGGCCGAGCGGATCCTGTGCCGGGTGTTCGCCGAGGTCCTCGGCCTGGACCGGGTCGGGGTCGAGGACGGCTTCTTCGAGCTCGGCGGGGACTCGATCTCCTCGATGCAGGTGGCCGCCCGCGCCCGGCGCGAGGGGATCGCCCTGACCCCCCGGCAGGTGTTCGAGCAGCGGACTCCCGGACGGCTCGCCGCGCTGGCAGGGCCCGTCCGAGCGACCGGCCGGACTCGCGCCGAGAAGGACGCGGGCACCGGGGAGGTTCCCCGGACGCCGGTGATGCACGCCCTCGGAGCCGACGCGCTGCGCCCCGGCTTCGCGCAGGCGCGGGTCGTCGTCGCCCCGCCCGGCCTCGACCGGGAGGCCCTGGTGGCCGCCCTGGGAGCGGTGCTGGACGCCCACGACCAGCTGCGCGGCCGGGTGGAGCCCGACGGACGGCTGATCGTCCCCGAGCGCGGCACGGTGGACGCGGCCGCCCTGGTGACCCGGATGGAGGCCGGGAGCGGCGACCTCGACGAGATCGCCGAACGCGAGGCCGCGGCGGCCGCGGGCGGCCTGGACCCGTCGACGGGGACCGTGCTGCGGGCGGTGTGGATCGACGCCGGCGGCGCCGCGCCGGGCCGGCTGGCGCTGGTGGCGCACCACCTGGTGGTCGACGCGGTCTCGTGGGGCATCCTGCTGCCGGACCTGCGCGCGGCCTACGAGGAGGCCGCCTCCGGAGCGACCCCGTCCCTGGAACCCGCGACGACGTCGTACCGGCAGTGGTCGCTGCGGCTGGCCGAGGAGGCGCTCAGCGAGCGCACCGTCGCCGAGATCGATCACTGGGCCGGCGTCCTGGAGGGCGCGGACCCGTTCCCCGGGCCGCACGGGGGAGGGCCGCACACATGGTCCCGGACCCTGTCCGGGCCCACGGCGCAGGGCCTGGTGGACCACGCCCCGGGAGCCTTCCACTGCGGGATCAGGGAGGTCCTGCTCGCGGGCCTGGCGGGCGCGGTGGCGCGCCACCAGGGCGGTGACGCCGGGGTGCTGCTGGACGTGGAGGGCCACGGCCGCCACCCGGCCGACGGCGAGGACCTGCTGCGCACCGTGGGCTGGTTCACCAGCGTCCACCCGGTCCGCCTCGACGTCTCCGGCGTCGACCTGGCATCAGCCGCGGCCGGGAGCGCGGCGGCCGGGGAGCTGCTGAAGGCCGTGAAGGAGCAGGTCCGCGCGGTGCCGGGCGACGGGCTCGGCTACGGGCTGCTGCGCCACCTCAACCCCGACACCGGGGCCAGGCTGGCCGGACTGCCCTCCCCGAGGATCGGGTTCAACTACCTCGGCCGGTCGGCCGCCGCTTCCGCGGACACCCCGTGGCAGGTCGCCGAAGGGCCGCTCGGCGCGGGGGCCGCCGGCCCCGAGCCGGTGCTCGCCCACGCCCTGGAGGTCGGCGCGGACGTCCAGGACACGCCGGCCGGCCCCGTGCTGCGGCTCACCATGGACGGCCGGGACCTCGACCCCGCCGTGGTGGACCGGCTGGGGGAGGCGTGGGTGCAGCTGCTCACCGGCCTCGCCGCCCACACGGCCGCCCCCGGCGCCGGCGGCCGCACGCCGTCCGACTTCGGCCTCGTCGAGGTGTCGCGGCGGGACGTGGCGGAGCTGGAGGCCGCCGCACCCGGGCTGACCGACATCTGGCCCCTGTCGCCGCTGCAGGAGGGCATGCTCTTCGAACGCGCCCTCGACGACGGGGGAGTGGACGTCTACCAGAGCCAGCGGATCCTGGACCTCGACGGGCCGCTCGACCCGGAACGGCTGCGCGCGGCGTGGCAGCCGCTGGTCGCCCGGCACGAGTCGCTCCGGACCGGCTTCCACCAGCTCGGCTCGGGCGAGACGGTGCAGGTCGTCGTGGGCGGGGCCGGGATCCCCTGGCGCACCGCGGACGTGTCGCACCTCGGCGAGGCCGAGGCGGCCGCCGAGGTCGAACGCCTGCTCGCACAGGACCAGGCGGAGCGGTTCGACGTGTCCCGCCCGCCGCTGCTGCGGCTGCTGCTGATCCGCCTCGGCGAGAACCGGCACCGGCTCGTCCTGACGTCGCACCACGTCCTGCTGGACGGCTGGTCGACGCCGATCATCCTGGGCGAGATGTCGTCCGGCTACGCGGGCGCGGCCGGCTCCTCGGCCTCGCCCTCCTACCGCGACTACCTGGAGTGGCTGAGCCGCCAGGACCAGGAGGCGACGCGGTCGGCGTGGCGCGCGGAGTTCGCCGGGTCGGACGAGCCGACCGTGGTGGACGCCGAGGCGGGCAAGGCGATGGTGATGCCGGACGAGCACTGCGCGTGGCTGTCCGCCGGGACGACCCGGGCGCTCACCGACTTCGCCCGCGGCCACGGGCTGACCCTGAGCACGATCGTGCAGGGCGCGTGGGCGCTGGTGCTGGCCCGGCTGGCGGGCCGGACGGACGTGGTGTTCGGGTCGGTGGTGTCGGGCCGCCCGGCGGACGTGCCGGACGTGGAGCGGATGGTGGGGATGTTCATCAACACCGTTCCGGTCCGGGTGCGGCTCGACGGCGGCCTGCCGGTGCTGGAGCTGCTCCAGGACCTGCAGCGACGTCAGTCGGCGCTGTCGGAGCACCAGTACATGGGCCTGTCGGAGATCCAGAAGGCGGTGGGGCCGGGCGCGGCCTTCGACACCATCATGATGGTCGAGAACTACCCGCGGGACGCGGCCGGCCTCGGCGACGACGGCGGTGTGACGATCAGCTCGGCCCTCACCCGGACCGGTACCGGCTACCCGCTGACCATGAGCGCCAGCCCCGGCGAGCGCCTGCAGATCCGGGTGTCCTACCGGCCCGACCGGATCGAGCGGAGGACCGCCGTCGAGGTCGCCGGGCAGGTCGTGCGGGTCGTCGAACGGCTGCTGGCCGAGCCCTCGCTCCCGGTGGGCCGCCTGGGCACGACGAGCGAGCTGACCCGGGCGTCGGTGCTGGAGCGCTGGAACGCCACCGGCGAGGCCGCCGGCGGAGCGTCGGTGCTGGAGCTGTTCCGGCGGCGCTCGGCGAGCGCCCCGGACGCGGTGGCCGTCGTCGACGGGGAGCGCGTCCTGTCCTACGGCGACCTCGACCGGGAGTCGGACCGGCTGGCGGCGCGGCTGACCGCGACGGGGGTGCGGCGCGGCGACCGCGTCGGCGTGGTGATGGAGCGCGGCGCGGACCTGTTCGTCGCGTTCCTCGGAGTCTGGAAGGCCGGGGCCGCGTACGTCCCGGTGAACGTGGACCACCCGGCGGCGCGGATCGAGCGGATGCTCGCCGACGCCGGCGTGGCGGTGGCGCTCTGCGCCGGGGCGACCCGCGGCGCGGTGCCGGCCGGCGTCGAGCCGGTGCCCGTGGACGCGCCGTGGACCGGGGGACCGGGGCAGGGGGCACCGACGCCGGCGGCGTACGACACCGCCTACGTGATGTACACCTCGGGATCGACCGGGGCGGCCAAGGGCGTCGCGGTGCCGCACGGGAGCGTCGCGGCCCTGGCCGGCGACCCCGGCTGGGCGCTCGACGCCGGCGACTGCGTCCTGATGCACGCCTCGCACGCGTTCGACGCGTCGTTGCTGGAGATCTGGGCGCCGCTGGTCGCCGGGGCCCGCGTCCTGGTCGCCGAGCCGGGCACGGTCGACACCCAGCGCCTGCGGGAGGCGGTCGCCCGCGGTGTGACGACCGTCCACCTGACGGCCGGCAGCTTCCGGGTGCTGGCCGAGGAGTCGCCGGAGTCCTTCGGCGGCCTGCGCGAGGTCCTCACCGGCGGGGACGTGGTGCCCCTCGCCTCCGTCGCCCGGCTGCGCCGGGCCTGCCCGGACCTCCGGGTCCGGCACCTCTACGGTCCGACCGAGACCACCCTGTGCGCCACCTGGCAGCTGATCGGGCCGGGCGACGAGCCGGGCGACGTCCTGCCGATCGGCCGCCCGCTGGCCGGGCGGCGGGCGTACGTGCTCGACGCCTTCCTCCAGCCGGTCGCTCCGGAGGTGACCGGCGAGCTCTACCTCGCGGGCGCCGGACTGGCGCTCGGCTATCCCGGGGACCGCGGCGCGACCTCGGAGCGGTTCGTCGCCGACCCGTTCGCCCCCGGCGAGCGGATGTACCGCACCGGTGACCTGGCGCGCTGGAGCGAGCAGGGCGAGCTGCTGTTCGCCGGACGGGCCGACTTCCAGGTGAAGATCCGGGGCTACCGGGTCGAGCCGGCGGAGATCGAGACGGCGCTCACCGAGGCCCCCCGGGTCGCGCAGGCGGTCGTCGTCGCGCGGGAGGACCGGCCGGGCGAGAAGCGGCTGGTCGCCTACGTGATCGCGGAACCGGAGCAGGCCCCGGAGCCCGAAGCGCTCCGCGGCCACCTCGCGGCCCGGCTGCCGGAGTTCATGGTCCCGGCCGCGGTGGTGGTCCTGGACGCCCTCCCGCTGACGATCAACGGGAAGCTCGACCGCGAGGCGCTGCCCGCTCCCGAGTTCTCCGGGAAGCCCGCCGGCCGCGAGCCGCGCACCGAGGCGGAGCGGGTGCTGTGCGACCTGTTCGCCGAGATCCTCGGGCTGGACCGGGTCGGCGCCGAGGACAGCTTCTTCGAGCTGGGCGGCGACTCGATCCTCTCCATGCAGCTGGCCGCCCGGGCCCGCCGCGCCGACATCGTCTTCGGCGCGAAGGACGTCTTCGCGCAGGAGACACCGGCCGGGATCGCGGCGGTCGCCGAGCACGGCGGCGCGCCCCGGGCCGACCGCGCCGAGCCCGCCGACGGTGCCGGCGAGGTCGTCTGGACGCCGGTGATGCGGGCGCTCGTCGAACGCGACCCCGGCGCGCTGACCGGCGGGGCCGTGACCCAGTGGGTGACCGCGGGCGCCCCCGGCGACCTGTCGGCGGACGCGCTGGCGGCCGGGCTGGGCGCGGTGATCGACACCCACGATCTGCTGCGGAGCCGGATCGTCACGGACGGCGGCGGCGAGCCGCGGCTGGTCGTGTCCGGCCGGGGGTCGGTGGACGCGGCGGGTCTGGTCGAGCGGGTCGAGGCGGCCACCGCCGACCTCGACGAGGCCGCGGAGCGCTGGGCCGGCGAGACGGCGGCGCGGCTGGATCCCGCCGCCGGTGTGATGATCCGGGCGGTGTGGGTGGACGCCGGCCCCGGCCGGGTGGGACGGCTCGTACTGGTGGCCCACCACCTGGTGGTCGACGCGGTGTCATGGCGGATCCTGCTGCTGGACCTGCGCGCCGCCTGCGAGGCCGCGGTCGCGGGCGAGGAGCCCGCGCTCGACCCGGTGGAGGTCCCGTTCCGGCGATGGGCGCGGGCCCTGGCCGACCACGCCGCGACCAGGGCCGGGGAACTCGGGACCTGGACGGGGATCCTCGACCGGGCGCGACCGAGGACGGCCCCGCTCGACCCCGCCCGCGACACCGTCGCGACGGCGGGACGCCGGACGTGGACCCTGCCGCCCGAGCGCGCGGGCGTGCTCCTGGAGAAGGCCGCCCCGGCCTTCCACTGCGGTGTCCACGAACTGCTCCTGGCCGCCCTGGCGGGCGCGGTCGCCCACTGGCGCGGCGGCGACTCCGTCGTGGTGGACGTCGAGGGCCACGGCCGCCGTCCCCTCGGGGGGCTGGACCTCACCCGGACGGTCGGCTGGTTCACCGACATCCACCCGCTCCGGCTGGACGTGGCCGGGATCGACACCGACGAGGCGATCGCCGGCGGTGAATCGGCGGGCCGTCTGCTGAAGCAGGTCAAGGAGAACGTGCGGGCCGTGCCCGACGGCGGCCTCGGCTACGGGATGCTGCGCCACCTGAATCCCGCGACGGCACCGGTCCTGGCGGCGCTGCCGACGGCGGAGGTCGGGTTCAACTACCTGGGCCGGTTCTCCTCCCGCCCCGACGGCGATCCGGAGCCCTGGCAGCTGACGGGGACCGTCGGGGGCTCGGCGGAGCGGGACACGCCGCTGCGCCACGCCGTGGAGGTCGACGCCGTCCTCCTCGACTCCCCGGACGGACCCGAGCTCCGGCTGACCGTGACCTGGGCCGGACGGATCCTCGGCGACGCCGAGGCGGAGTCGCTCGGCCGGGCCTGGCTGGACCTGCTGTCCGGCCTCGCCGCGCACGCCGCCGTGCCCGGCGCCGGCGGGCACACCCCCGGCGACTTCTCCCTGGTCGAGCTGACGCAGCCGGACGTGGAGGAGATCGAGGCCGCCGTTCCGGGCCTCGCCGACATCTGGCCGCTCTCCCCGCTCCAGGAGGGCCTGCTGTTCCACGCCATGGACCAGCGGGGGCCGGACGTCTACGCGGGCATCCGCACCCTGGCCCTCGACGGCCCGCTGGACGTCGCCCGCTTCCGCGCCTCCTGGCAGACCCTCCTCGACCGGCACGCCGCCCTGCGGGCGAGCTTCCACCAGCTCGCGTCCGGCCGGGCCGTCCAGGCGATCGCCCAGGACGTGGCGCTGCCGTGGACCGAGACCGACCTGTCCCACCTGCCCGAGGACGAGGCGCTGGCGGAGTTCGAGCGGCTCGCGGAGGAACTGCACGCCGACCGGTTCGACCTGAGCCGGGCCCCGCTGCTGCGCCTGCACCTGGTGCGCATCGGTGAGCGCAGCCACCGGCTGGCCCTCGCCTCCCACCACATCTCCTGCGACGGGTGGTCGCTGCCGATCCTCTCCAGCGACGTGCTGGCGGCCTACCAATCGGGCGGCGACGGCTCGTCCCTGGCCGCCGCGACCTCGTACCGCGACTACCTCGCCTGGCTCTCCCGCCAGGACAAGGAGGCCGCCTGGCAGGCGTGGCGGACCGAGCTCGCCGGACTCGACGAGGCGACCCACGTCGTGCCGCCGGACACCCACGGCGCGCCGGTCGAGCCGGAACGCGTGCGCTTCGAACTCGACGACGACCTGAGCCGTCGGCTGGTGGACTTCACGCGCCGGCACGGCGTCACGATGAACACCCTCTTCCAGGGGGTCTGGGCGCTGCTCCTGGCCCGGCTGACGGGCCGGGACGACGTGGTGTTCGGCTCCGCGGTGGCCGGGCGTCCGCCCGAGATCCCCGGGGTCGAGTCGGTGGTCGGCCTGTTCATGAACACGCTGCCGGTCCGGGCCCGCCTCAAGGGCGGTGAGCCGTTCCTCGACCTGCTGACGGACCTCCAGGAGCGCCAGGTCGGGATGATGGCGCATCATCACGTCGGGCTGTCGGAGATCATCCAGTTCGCCGGGCAGGGCGCCGCGTTCGACACGATCGTGGTGTTCGAGAACTACCCCCGCCCGCCGCTCCCGTCCGAGGACCCCGACGCGCTCGTCATGCGCCCCGCGGGGATCCCGAACGACAACGGGCACTATCCGATATCCATGCGCGCCTCCCACGACGGCGGTGTCCACGGCGAGTTCATCTTCCGCCCGGACGTCTTCGACCGGACCCGGGCCGAGGAGACGCTGGCGGCGGTCGTCCGGGCGCTGGAGCAGGTGACGGCCGATCCGCGGACTCCGGTGGGCCGGGTCGGCCTGACCGGCGCGGCCGAACGCGGCCTGGTGGTCGAGCGGTGGAACGCCACCGACGCGCCGTTCGTGCCGGAGCCGCTGCCGGTGCTGTTCCGCCGCCGGGCGGAACTCTCGCGGGACGCGGTTGCGGTGGAGGACGCGGAGCGGACCCTGTCGTACGAAGGGCTGCTGGGCGAGGCGCAGGACCTGGCGCGGCTGCTGGTGGGTCTGGGCGTCCGGCGCGAGACGCGTGTGGGCGTCCTGGTCGGACGGTCGGCGGAGCTGGTGGTGGCCCTGCTCGGAGTGTCGCTGGCGGGCGGGGTGTTCGTCCCGGTCGACCCGGACTATCCGGCCGGCCGGATCGGGCTGATGCTGGCGGACTCCGCGCCCGGGGTGCTGCTGTGCACGAGGGCGACCCGCACGGCCGTGCCGGACGGGTTCGCGGGCGCGGTGGTCGCCCTGGACGAGCGGCCCGCCGCCGACCCGGCGGTGGCGCTGCCGGTCGTGGCGGCCGGCGACGGGGCGTACGTGATCTACACCTCCGGGTCGGCGGGGACGCCCAAGGGCGTCCAGGTCACCCACGCCGGGCTCGGCAACCTGGCCGGCGCGCAGATCGAGCGCTTCGGCGTGACCTCCTCCGCACGGATCCTGCAGTTCGCCGCCCTCGGGTTCGACGCCGCGGTGTCCGAGCTGTGCACGGCTCTGCTGTCGGGCGCGACCGTGGTGCTGGCCGACCCCGCCAGCATGCCGCCGCGGGTGTCGCTGGGCGAGGCGGTGCGCCGGTGGCGGATCACCCACGTCACCGTGCCGCCGAGCGTGCTGGCCGTCGAGGACGACCTGCCGGACTGCCTGGAGACACTGGTCGTCGCCGGTGAGGCGTGCCCGCTGCCGCTGGTCGACCGCTGGTCGCGGGACCGCCGGATGGTCAACGCCTTCGGGCCGACCGAGACGACCGTGTGCGCGACGATGAGCGCGCCGCTGTCCCCGGGCGCCGCCGCCGTCCCCATCGGCCGCCCGATCGCCAACACCCGGGCCTACGTGCTCGATGGCTTCCTGCAGCCGGTGCCGCCCGGCACGGCCGGTGAGCTCTACGTCACCGGGGCGGGGCTCGCGCGCGGCTACCTCGGACGTCCCGGCCTGACCGCCGAGCGGTTCGTCGCCGACCCGTACTCCTCCGGGGGCCGCATGTACCGCACCGGCGACCGGGTCCGCTGGACCCGTGACGGGGAGCTGGTCTTCGTCGGCCGGGCCGACGCGCAGGTCAAGGTGCGCGGCTACCGGATCGAGCCGGGTGAGATCGAGGCCGTGCTCGCGGACCACCCGGGCGCCGTCCAGGTGGTGGTGGCGGCCCGTGAGGACGGGCCCGGCGAGAAGCGGCTGGTGGCGTACGTCGTCCCGGCGGCCGGACAGCCGGCCGACGAGCTGATCGCCGCCCTCCGCGCGACGGCGGCCGAGCGCCTGCCCGAGCACATGAGGCCGGTGGCGTTCGTCCCGCTGGACGCGATGCCGCTGAGCCCGAACGGCAAGGTCGACCACCGGGCGCTCCAGGCCCCCGACTTCGCCGGGAACTCCTCCGGGCGCGATCCGCGCACGGCCGTCGAGGAACTGCTGTGCCGGCTGTTCGCCGAGGTCCTCGGGGTGGAGCGGGCCGGGGTCGACGACAGCTTCTTCGAGCTCGGCGGCGACTCGATCAGCTCGATGCAGCTGTCGGCCCGGCTCCGTGGCGAGGGGTTCGAACTGTCGCCGTGGCAGGTGTTCGACGAGAAGACGCCCGAACGGCTGGCGGTGCTCGCCAAGGAGCTTCCGGCCGAGGGCGGGGAGAGCGGGAAGCCGGAGCCCCGGAACGGGATGCTCCTGGCCCTCTCACCCGACGAGATGGACCGACTCCAGACCGGGCCGGCCGATGAATGACGTCCACAAGGAGCAGATCATGACCGATGACCACACCCGTGCCGAACCACGCCCCGCCGTGGAGGACGTCTGGCCCCTGTCGCCGTTGCAGGAGGGCATGCTCTACCACACCGCGCTCGACCAGGACGGTCCGGACACCTACACCGTGCAGTCCGTCTACGGCATCGAGGGTCCGCTGGACGCCGCGCGCCTGAAGGCGTCCTGGCAGGCGCTCCTGGACCGGCACGCCGCGCTGCGGGTCTGCTTCCGGTACGTCAGCGGCGCGCGGATGGTGCAGGTGGTGCTGCGGGACGTCACGATCCCGTGGCGCGAGACGGACCTCTCCGCCCTCCCGGACGACCTCGCCGACGACGAGGTGGGGCGGCTGGCGGAGGCGGAGCTGGCCGAGCGCTTCCGGCTGGACACGGCCCCGTTGACGAAGCTGCACCTGATCCGGCTCGGCCCGGAGAGCCACCGCTTGGTGCACACCCTCCACCACGTCCTGGCCGACGGCTGGTCGATGCCGATCATCCACCGCGAGCTCTCCGCGATCTACGCGGCGGGCGGGGACCCGTCCGGGCTGCCGGCCACGACCTCCTACCGCGACTACCTCGCCTGGCTGGGCCGCCAGGACAAGGAGGCGGCCCGGGCCGCCTGGCGCGGGGAGCTCGCCGGCCTGGACACCCCCACCACGGTCGTCCCGGCCGATCCGGGCCGGGTGCCGGACATCGACACGGTGATGGCCGAGCTGTCCCCGGAGCTGACGGACGGGCTGGCGCGGCTGGCCCGCGGCCACGGCCTCACGCTGAACACCGTGGTCCAGGGCGTGTGGGCGGTCGTAATGTCGCAGCTGGCGGGCCGCACCGACGTGGTGTTCGGCGCGACCGTCTCGGGACGGCCCGCCGAGCTGGCCGGCGTGGAGACGATGGTCGGCATGCTGCTCGGCACCCTGCCGGTGCGCGTCCGCCTCGACGGCGGGCGGCGGTTCGTCGACTCGCTCGCCGAACTGCAGCGCACCCAGTCGGCGCTGATGCCCCACCAGCACCTCGGCCTCCAGGAGGCGCAGGCCGCCGTCGGCCCCGGCGCGGTCTTCGACACGCTGGTCATCTACGAGAACTTCCCCCGCACCGGCCTCGACCGGCCGCGGGGCGACGGCCTGCACCTGCGCCCCGTGCGCAAGGGCCGCGACTCCTCGCACTACCCGTTCACCCTGGTCACCGGGCCGGGCGAGCGGATGCCGGTCATCCTCAACTACGACCGGGGCCTGTTCGACCGCGCGGTCGCCGACGCCGTCCTGGGCGGGTTCGTCCGGGTGGTGGACCAGCTGGTCGCCGATCCCGGCGTCCTGGTCGGCCGGCTGACCCTGCTGAGCGGCGCCGACCGCGCCCTGGTGGTGGACGACTGGAACGCGACCGACGCCCTGGTGCCCGGGGAGTCCGTGGTCGAGCTGTTCGGGCGGCGGGTCGCCGCCGCACCCCACGCGGTGGCGGTCACCGACGCGAGCGGGGCGGACCTGACCTACGCCGAACTCGACCTGGCCTCGAACCGGCTGGCCGGGTACCTCGCCGGCCGCGGCGTGCGGCGCGGCGCCCTGGTCGGGGTGGCGATGGAGAGGTCCGCCGACCTGCTGGTCGCGTTCCTGGCGATCTGGAAGGCGGGCGCCGCGTTCGTCCCGGTCGACGCCGGGAACCCCGCCGAGCGGATCGCGCTCGCCCTGGCCGACCCCCTGGTCTCGGCCGTCGTGTGCACGGCCGCCACCAGCGCGGTCGCCCCGGAGAACGCCATCGTGCTCGACGCTCCGCAGACCCGCGCGGCCGTCGCCGGACAGGCCGCCACCGCCCCGCGGGTCCGGGTCGGCGCCGACGACCTGGCGTACGTGATGTACACCTCCGGGTCCACCGGCGTCCCCAAGGGCGTGGCCGTCACCCACGGGGGAGTGGCCGGTCTGGCGGGCGACGCGGGCTGGCGGATCGGTCCCGAGGACGGCGTGCTGATGCACGCGACGCACGTCTTCGACGCCTCGGTCTACGAGATGTGGGTGCCGCTCGCCACGGGTGGCCGGGTCCTGCTCGCCGAGCCGGGCGTGGTGGACGCCGGCGGTGTGCGCCGGGCCGTCGAACGGGGCGCGACCGCCGTCCACCTCACCGCCGGAACCTTCCGCGCCCTGGCGGAGGCGTCGCCGGAGTGCTTCACGGGCCTGGCCGAGGTCGGCACCGGCGGGGACGTCGTCCCCGCCTACGCGGTGGAGAACCTGCGGCGGGCCCAGCCCGGACTGCGGGTGCGGAACACCTACGGGCCGACCGAGACCACCCTGTGCGCGACCTGGAAGCCGATCGAGCCCGGTGAGGAGCTCGGGGGCGAACTGCCGGTCGGCCGCCCGATGGCGAACCGCCGGATCCACATCCTCGACGCCTTCCTGCGGCCGGTCGCGCCGGGCATCACCGGCGAGCTGTACATCGCCGGCACCGGTCTGGCCCGCGGGTACCTCGGCCGGCCGGACCTGACGGCCGAGCGGTTCGTCGCCTGCCCGTTCCGCGCCGGCGAGCGCATGTACCGCACCGGCGACCTGGCGCGCTGGAACCGCGACGGCGAGGTGGTGTTCGTCGGGCGGGCCGACGACCAGGTGAAGATCCGGGGCTTCCGGGTCGAGCCGGCCGAGGTGGAGGCCGCGCTGGCGGCCCAGCCGGGCGTGACCGAGGCGGTCGCCGTGGCGCGCGAGGACGTGCCCGGCGAGCGGCGGCTGGTGGGCTACGTCGTCACCGACGGGAGCGAGGCCGACGCGGAGGAGATGCGCCGGCGGATGGGCCTCGTCCTGCCCTCCTACATGGTCCCCGTGGCGATCGTGGTCCGCCCGGGCCTGCCCGTCACCCCGAACGGCAAGGTCGACCGCCAGGCCCTGCCCGCACCGGACTTCGCCGAACGCGCTTCGCAGAAGGCGCCCGAGAGCGAGACCGAGAAGGTGCTGTGCGCGCTCTTCGCCGAGATCCTCGGCGTCGAGCGGGTGGGCGTCGACGACGCCTTCCACGACCTGGGCGGCAGCTCGGCGCTGGCCATGCGGCTCATCGCGCGGATCCGCGAGGAGATCGGCGCCGACCTGCCCATCCGGCAGCTGTTCTCCTCACCCACGCCCGCGGGCATCGCCAGGGCGCTGGCGGCGAAGTCCCGCCCCGCGCTGGAGGCCGCCGCCCGGCCGGAGCGGGTGCCCCTCACCGCCCGGCAGCTCCGCGCCTGGCTGCTGGCCCGGCCCGGCGAGACGACCGCGGGCCTGCACACCTCGGTCGCGCTGCGCGTGCGCGGCCGTCTGGACGTGCCCGCGCTGGAGGCGGCGCTCGGTGACGTCGCCTCCCGGCACGAGATCCTCCGGACGACCTTCCCCGGCGAGGCCACGACCGTCCACCAGCACGTCCAGGACTCCGGGGCGGTCCGGCTGACGGCGGTCCCGGCCACCGAGGAGGACCTTCCCGGGCTGCTCGCCGAACGGGCCGGGCAGGCCTTCGACCTCACCCGCGACCTGCCCTGGCGCTGCGACCTCTTCGCCGTCGCGGAGCGCGAGCACGTGCTGGCGCTGACGGTCCACCGGATCGCCGCCGACGACGACTCGCTGGACGTGTACTTCCGCGACCTGGCGGCCGCGTACGGCGCGCGCCGCGCGGGCCGGGTCCCCCAGCGCGCGCCACTGACCCTGCAGTTCGCCGACTACGCCATCTGGGAGCAGCGGCTGCTGGAGGGCGAGCGCGAGCAGGACAGCCTGATCGGCGAGCAGATGTCCTTCTGGCGGGACCACCTCGCCGGCATCGACGGGGACACCGTCCTGCCCTTCGACCGCCCGCGCCCGGCCGTCCCGTCGCGGCGGGCCGGTTCGGTCGCGCTGCGGCTCGACGGCGCCGCGCACGCCCGGCTGCTGACGGCCGTGGAGTCCTCCGGCGCGGACGCCCAGCAGCTGGTGCACGCCGCGCTCGCGATGCTGCTGGCCCGGTTCGGCGCGGGCGAGGAGCTCGTGATCGGCACGACGCTGCCGCGCGACGAGGACCTCATCGACCTCGAACCGATGGTCGGCCCGTTCGCCCGGCCGTTCCCCCTGCGCACCGACGTCACGGGCGACCCGACCTTCCTGGAGCTCCTCACCCGGGTGCAGGAGACCGTCCGGGACGCCCGCCAGCACCTGGACGTCCCCTTCGAGCGGATCGTCGACCTGCTGGACCTGCCCGCCTCGCTCTCCCGCCACCCGGTCTTCCAGGTCGGCCTGGAGGTGGCCGAGGAGGACGCCGGCGCGTGGGCCGCGACGGAACTGCCGGCCCTGCGTACCGGCGTCGAACCCGGCCGGCCCGGGGCGATCGAACTGGACCTCGCGTTCAGGCTCACCGAGCACCGCGACGAGGACGACGAGGGCGCCGGCATCGACGGCGACCTCCGCTACGCCACCGACCTGTTCGACGGAGCCACGGCCGACGCGCTGGCACGGCGGCTGGTCCGCGTCCTGGAACAGGTGGCGGAGGACCCCCGACGGCGGGTCAGCGAGCTGGACGTGCTGCTGGACGACGCCGAGCGCGAGCGTCCGGCCGAGGCCCCGGCCGTGTGGGCCGGACCCGTTCCCCCGGCGGTCGCCGCCCTGGCCCTGGGCGGCCCGCTCGGCGCGCTGCTGCTCGACGACCGCCTGCTCCCCGTCGCGCCCGGAGCCGTCGGCGAGCTCTACGTCACCGGCCCCGCGGTCGACGCGGGCCCGGACGACCGGAGCCGGGCCTGCCCGTTCGGGACCGGGGGACGGCGCATGCTGCGCACCGGTTCGTTGGCCCGTTGGTCCGCCGAGGGTAGGCTGATCCCCCTGGGGGAGCGGCGGCGCTCCAGCGCCGCGGCGAAGGCCGCCACGGGCGACTTCGAGGTCCTGCTGCCGCTGCGCCCGGGCGGCGACCGTCCGCCGCTGTTCTGCGTCCACGCGAGCGGCGGCCTGAGCTGGAACTACGGCCCGCTGCTGCGGGAACTCCCGGAGAACCAGCCGGTCTACGGGATCCAGGCGCGCGGCCTGGCCCGCACCGAGGCCCTGCCCGCCGGGGTCGAGGAGATGGCGGCCGACTACATCGCGCAGATCCGCACCGTCCAACCGACCGGGCCGTACCACCTGCTCGGCTGGTCCCTCGGCGGGCGGATAGCGCAGACGATGGCCGCGCTGCTCGAAGCCGAGGGCGAGCAGGTCGGCCTGCTCGCGCTGCTCGACGCCTACCCCACCTACATGGGGAAGAAGGCACGCGGCGACGGGCGCGTGCAGGAGGCCGTCGACAAGCTGAAGGAACAGCAGATGGAGCTCGCCGCCGGACTGGTCAGGGGGGAGGGCGCCAGGGCACGCTTGGCCGAGGTGATGCGCAACCTCGCCGAGGTCGGGCCGAGGCACGACGCCCCGGGCTTCGCCGGCGACGTCCTGCTGTTCGTCGCCGCGCGCAACCGCCCCCCGCACATGCCCGTCGACTGGGCGATCGCCAGCTGGGAGCCCCTGACCAGCGGGACCGTGGAGCCCCACGAGATCGCCGCCGACCACAACGAGATGATGCAGCCCGCGTCGCTGGCCCGGATCGGGGCCATCGTCGCCGAGAAGCTCCGGCCGCGGCCGTAGCGGAAAAGGACACCGCCATGACGAACCCCTTCGACAACGAGGACGGCTCCTTCTTCGTGCTCGTCAACGACGAGGGCCAGCACTCCCTCTGGCCGTCCTTCGCCGAGGTGCCGGCCGGCTGGACCGCCGTCCACGGCGAGGCAGCCCGCCAGGAATGCCTCGCCTACGTCGAGGAGAACTGGACCGACCTCCGGCCGAAGAGCCTGGTGGCGCAGATCGACGGCTGAGCGCCGTCCATCCGCTCAACGTGGGCAGTTGGACGGGCGCGACGCCCGTCCGACTGCCCCGGCACCCTCCTTCCGCGCACCCGCGCGAGGGCTCCGGCCGGCCCCGCCCGGGCCGGCCGGAATCACTACCCACGAACAGGACCCGCGGCATGTTCGAGGAGATCAACGTCGTCCGGGCGTCGAAGCTGCACCGGAGGAACCGGTTCGATCCGGTGCCCGAACTCCACTCCCTGATGAGCGAGGGCGACCTGACCGTCCTGGGGACCGAGGACTCCGCCGAGGGGCGGACCGCGTGGCTCGCCACCGGGCTCAAGGAGGTCCGGCAGGTCCTCGGCTCGGACAAGTTCAGCGCGCGCCTGCTGTACGGCGGGACGGCGGCCGGCTTCACCTGGCCCGGCTTCCTGACCCAGTACGACCCGCCGGAGCACACGCGGCTGCGGCGGATGATGACCCCAGCGTTCACCGTCCGCCGGATGCAGGAGTTCCGGCCGAAGGTCGAGCAGATCGTCCGGGACAGCCTGGACTCCATCGAGGCGCTCGGCGGCCCGGTGGACTTCGTCCCGCACTTCGGATGGGCCGTGGCCACGCCGGCGACCTGCGACTTCCTCGGCATCCCCCGGGACGACCAGGCGGACCTGGCCCGGATCCTGCTCGCCAGCCGGACCGACCGGTCGGCCAAGCGGCGCACCGCGATGGGGAACAAGTTCATGACCTACATGAAGCAGCACGCCACCAAGGCGCGCCGCGAGTGCGGTGACGACATGTTCGGCGTCGTGGTGCGCGAGCACGGTGACGCCATCTCGGACGCCGAGCTGACCGGGGTGGCCGCGTTCGTCATGGGCGCGGGCGCCGACCAGGTGGCCCGGCTGCTCGCGGCGGGCGCCTGGCTGATGGTCGAGGCGCCCGAGCAGTTCGCCGTGCTGCGGGAGAAGCCCGAGACCGTGCCGGACTGGCTGGACGAGATGATGCGGTACCTCACGACCGACGAGAAGACCCATCCGCGCGTCGCGACGCAGGACGTGCGGATCGGGGAGCACCTGGTGAAGGCCGGCGACACGGTCACCTGCTCCCTGCTGGCCGCCAACCGCCGGAACTACCCGCACGCGGAGGACGGGTTCGACATCACCCGCGCGCGGGCGGAGCACCTGGCGTTCGGGTACGGCATTCACCACTGCCTCGGCCGGACCCTGGCCGAGCTGATGTTCCGGTCGGCGATACCGGCGCTGGCGCGGCGCTTCCCCACCCTGCGGCCGGCCGAACCGCACCGCGAGATCACCCTGGGCCCGCCGCCCTTCGATGTGGAAGCCCTGCTGCTCGACTGGTAGCACCGGAGACGACGGAGGACCGATGGCACTCCCCCTGCCGCACCGGCGGCACCGGCTCGATCCCGTGCCGGAGTTACACGGCCTGCTGGACGAGGGGCCGTTGCACGAGTACGACACCCAGCCCGGGATGGACGGCCGCAAGCAGTGGCTGGTCACCGGGTACGACGAGGTCCGGGAGGTCCTCGCCGACCCCGAGCGGTTCAGCTCCATGCGGCCGGTCGACGACGAGGCCGACCGGGCCCAACTGCCGGGACTCCTCCAGGCGTACGACCCGCCGGACCACACCCGGCTGCGCAGGACGGTGGCCCCGGCCTACTCCGTCCGGCGGATGGAACGGCTGCGGCCGCGGGTCGAGGAGATCGTCGAGGAGTGCCTGGACGACCTGGAGGACCTGGGGTCGCCGGTCGACTTCGTCCGGTACGCGGCCTGGCCCATCCCGGCGCTCATCGCCTGTGAGTTCCTCGACGTCCCCCGCGACGACCAGGCCGAGCTCTCCCGGATGATCCGGGAGAGCCGGGAGAGCCGGCTGCCCCGGCAGCGGACCGCTTCGGGGCTGGGCGTCGTCGACTACACCCGGAAGCTCGTGGCCCGCAAGCGCCGCGACCCCGGCGAGGGGCTGATCGGCGTCATCGTGCGCGAGCACGGGGCGGCGGTCGGCGACGACGAGCTGGCGGGGCTCGCCGAGGGGAACCTGATCATGGCGGCCGAGCAGATGGCCGCCCAACTGGCGGTCGCGGTGCTCCTGTTCGTGACCCATCCCGAGCAGATGGCGCTGCTGCGCGAGCGTCCCGAACTGGTCGACGGCGCGACCGAGGAGCTGCTGCGGCACGCTTCGATCGTCGAGGCCCCGGCGCCCAGGGTGGCTCTCACGGACGTGCGCGTCGCCGGCCGCGAGATCCGCGCCGGGGACGTCCTGACCTGCTCCATGCTGGCGGTCAACCGTCCGCGGGGCGACCGCTTCGACATCACCCGAGAGAATCCGAAGCACCTGGCGTTCGGGTACGGGATCCACCACTGCCTCGGGGCGCCGCTGGCCAGGCTCCAGTTGCAGGTGGCGCTGCCGGCGGTGTTCCGCCGGTTCCCGTCGCTGCGGCTCGCCGTCCCCGAGGAGGACCTGCGGTTCAAGCCGGGCCGGCCCGAGCCCTTCGCCGTGGAGGAGCTTCCCCTTGAGTGGTGACGACAGGCCCCCGATCCACACCTGGCGGCAGGGCTTCGACCCGGCCGACGAGCTGCGCGCCGCCGGCCCGCTCACCCGGATCACGATCGGATCCGGGGCGGAGGCGACGACCACCTGGCTGGCCACCGGGCACGCGGTCGTCCGGCAGGTCCTCGGCGACCACACCCGGTTCAGTACCCGCCGCCGCTTCGACCGGAACGACGAGATCGGCGGGAAGGGCGTCTTCCGGCCGCGTGAGCTGGTCGGCAACCTGATGGACTACGACCCGCCGGAGCACACCCGGCTCCGGCGGCTGCTGGCCCCGGGCTTCACCCACCGCCAGATCCGGCGGACCGCCCCGTACATCGAGCAGATCGTGTCGGAACGCCTCGACGCGATGGAGCGGGAGGGGTCGCCCGCGGACCTGGTCGAGCTGTTCGCCGACCAGGTGCCCGGCCCGGTGCTGTGCGAACTGCTCGGGGTGCCGCTGGACGACCGCGCGATGTTCCTCCAGCTGTGCCACCGGCATCTCGACGCCTCGCTCGGCGACCGGCGCCGGGCGGCCGCGGGCGAGGCGTTCTCCCGCTACCTGGTGGCCATGGTGGCCAGGGAGCGGAAGGATCCCGGCAGCGGGCTCATCGGCGCGGTCGCCGCCGAGCACGGCGACGCGGTGACCGACGAGGAGCTGAGGGGCGTCTGCGTGCAGATGATGCTGGCCGGCGACGACAACATCTCGGGCATGATCGGCCTGGGCGTGCTGGCGCTGCTGCGGAACCCGGAGCAGATCGCCGCGCTGCGGGGTGACGCGCAGTCGGCGGAGCGGGCGGTCGACGAGCTGATCCGGTACCTGACGGTGCCCTACGCCCCGACGCCCCGGACCGCCATCGAGGACACGGTCGTCGGTGACCAGGTGATCAAGGCGGGGGAGACGGTCCTCTGCTCCCTGCCGACGGCCAATCGCGACCCGGCCCTGCTGCCGGACCCGGACCGCCTCGACGTCGGCAGGGACGCCGTTCCGCATGTCGCGTTCGGGCACGGTGTGCACCACTGCCTCGGCGCCGCGCTCGCCCGGCTGGAACTGCGCATCGCCTATTCCGCGCTGTGGCGGCGCTTTCCCGGGCTGCGGCTGGCGGATCCCGAAGGGGCGACCGCTTTCCGGCTGAGCACCCCGGCCTACGGACTCAGCAGTCTGATGGTCGAGTGGTGACCGGATGGACGGCTTGAGCGGCGATCCG
This sequence comes from Kitasatospora sp. NPDC097605, assembly GCF_040302725.1. NCBI lineage: Bacteria > Bacillati > Actinomycetota > Actinomycetes > Kitasatosporales > Streptomycetaceae > Kitasatospora > Kitasatospora sp. NPDC097605. The sequence goes on from NZ_JBEOSF010000039.1 coordinate 60,521, forward strand.
TCGCGCTGGACAATCGCAAAGAACTCAATTGAGGGACGGTGGGAGATGTCGGTGGAAACGTTCGACGTGGTGGTGGCCGGCGGCGGGCCGGCGGGCTCGACGGTGGCTTCCCTGGTGGCCATGCAGGGGCACCGGGTGCTGCTGCTGGAGAAGGAGTTCTTTCCGCGGTACCAGATCGGTGAGTCGCTGCTTCCGTCCACCGTTCACGGGGTGTGCCGGATGCTCGGCGTCACCGAGGAACTCGCGGCGCAGAGTTTCCCGGTGAAGCGCGGCGGCACTTTCCGGTGGGGGGCCAGGCCGGAACCGTGGACTTTCTCCTTCGCCGTTTCCCCGCGGATGACCGGGCCGACCTCGTTCGCCTATCAGGTGGAGCGGTCGCGGTTCGACGAGATCCTGCTGAACAACGCCAAGCGCAAGGGCGTGACGGTCCGTGAGGGCTGCTCGGTCACCTCGGTCGTGGAGGAGGGCGACCGGGTCACCGGTCTGCGGTACACCGACGCCGAGGGCGGTGAGCACGAGGTCGGCGCGCGTTTCGTGATCGACGCGTCGGGCAACAAGAGCCGGCTGTTCTCCAGCGTCGGCGGCACCCGCGACTATTCGGAGTTCTTCCGGAGCCTGGCGCTGTTCGGCTACTTCGAGAACGGCAAGCGGCTCCCGGAGCCGTATTCGGGGAACATCCTGAGCGTCGCCTTCGACAGCGGATGGTTCTGGTACATCCCGCTGAGCGACACCCTCACCAGCGTCGGCGCGGTGGTCCGCCGGGAAATGGCCGAAAAGGTCCAGGGGAACAAGGAAGAGGCCTACAAGGCGCTGATCGCCGAATGCCCGCTGATATCCGAGTACCTGGCGGACGCGCGCCGGGTGACCACGGGGGACTACGGCGAGCTGCGGATCCGAAAGGACTACTCCTACCTCCAGACGACGTTCTGGCGGCCGGGAATGATCCTCGTCGGCGACGCCGCCTGCTTCGTCGATCCGGTGTTCTCCTCCGGTGTCCACCTGGCCACCTACAGCGCCCTGCTGGCCGCCCGCTCGATCAACAGCATTCTCGCGGGCGATCTGGACGAGAAGACCGCCCTGAACGAGTTCGAGGCCCGGTACCGCCGCGAATACGGGGTGTTCTACGAGTTCCTGGTGTCGTTCTACGAGATGAACGTGAACGAGGAGTCGTACTTCTGGCACGCCAAGAAGGTCACGAACAACAAGCACACCGAGCTGGAGTCGTTCGTGGACCTGGTCGGCGGGGTGTCGTCCGGCGAGGCGGCGCTCGCGTCCAGGATCGCCAGGCACAGCGCCGAGTTCGCCGCGGCCGTCGACGACATGGCGGCCGGCGGTGACGGGGACATGGTGCCGATGTTCACCTCGCACGTGGTCAAGCAGGTGATGCAGGAGGGCGGCCAGGTCCAGATGCGGGCGGTGCTCGGCGAGGACGCCGCTCCCGAGGAGCCGGTGTTCCCGGGCGGGCTGGTGGCCTCGCCCGACGGGATGAAGTGGACGCACCACCGTGGCTGAGGCCGCGCCGATCGTGCGGCCGACGGCGAACTACATGCGCCGGACGCTCTACGATCCGCACGAGGACATGTTCGCCCTCAGGGCGCACGGCCCGCTGATCCGGATCGCGGGGAACGCGTCCGACCAGATGAGTACGGGCTACGTCTGGCAGGCCATGGGCTACGACGTGGTGCGCCGGATCCTCGGCGACCACGAGAACTTCACCACGCGGCTGCGGCTGACCGACGCGGAGCCGCTGAGCGGCGAAGGGGTGCGGGTCCCGCCGGAGCTGGTCGGGCAGATCTCGATCTACGATCCGCCCGAGCACACCCGGCTGCGGCGGATGCTGACGCCCGAGTTCACGGTCCGGCGCATCCGCAGGCTCGAACCCGCGATCGAGGCCATCGTCGAGGAGCACCTCGACACGATGGAGGCCGCGGGACCGCCCGCGGACCTCCAGGTCCTGTTCGCCGACCCGGTCGGCGGCGAGACCCTGTGCGAGCTGCTCGGGGTGCCGCGCGACGACCGGAACGAGTTCATCCGCCGGGTCCGGCAGAACGTCGACCTCAGCCGCGGGTACAAGGCCCGGGCGGCGGACAGCGCGGCGTTCAACCGGTACCTGAACACGCTCATCACCCAGCAGCGGAAGGCGCCCGACGAGGGGTTCCTCGGCATGCTGGTGCGTGAGCACGGCGACCGGATCAGCGACGAGGAGCTGAAGGGCGTCTGCACGGCGCTGATCCTCGGCGGCGTCGAGAGCGTCGCCGGGATGATCGGCTTCGGGGTCCTCGCGCTGCTGGACCACCCCGACCAGAAGCGGCTGCTCCTCGCCTCCCGCGAGGAGGCCGACCGCGTGGTGAACGAACTGCTGCGCTTCCTCTCGGCCGTGCAGCAGCCGACGCCGCGGATGGCCGTCCGGGACGTCGTCGTCGACGGGCAGCTGATCAGGGCGGGGGAGTACGTCCTCTGCTCGATCCTCATGGCCAACCGGGACGAGGGGTTGACGCCCGACGCGCATCTCCTCGACGCGGACCGCGAACCGCTCCCGCACGTCGGATTCGGGCACGGCATCCACCACTGCGTGGGCGCCGCCGTGGCGAGGTCGGTGCTCCGCATCGCCTATCAGGCCCTGTGGCGACGGTTCCCCGCACTGGGACTGGCCGTGCCGGCGGAGGAAGTGAAGTTCCGCAACGCGTTCATCGACAGCCCGGACCGGCTGCCGGTCACCTGGTAGCGGACGCCACGACGGACAGCGATCGATCGAGGGACGGAGAGAGATGTCGGCGGAAGTGTTCGACGTGGTGGTGGCGGGGGGTGGGCCGGCGGGTTCGACCGCGGCCTCCCTCGTGGCCATGCAGGGCCACCGGGTGCTCCTGGTGGAGAAAGAGGCCTTTCCGCGGTACCAGGTCGGTGAGTCGCTGCTTCCGTCCACCGTTCACGGGGTGTGCCGGCTGCTCGGCGTCACGGACGAACTGGCGGGGACGGACTTCCCGGTGAAGCGGGGCGCGGCCTTCCAGTGGGGCGCCCGGCCGGAGCCGTGGGCGTTCTCGTTCGAGGCGTCGTCGCGCCTGACCGGCGCGACGGCGTTCGCCTACCAGGCGGACCGGACGAGGTTCGACGAGATCCTGCTGAACAACGCCAGGCGCAAGGGCGTCGTGGTCCGGGAAGGGTGCGCGGTCACCGCGGTGGTCGAGGAGGGCGGCCGGGTCACCGGCCTGCGGTACACCGACGCCGACGGCGGCGAGCACGAGGTCGGCGCGCGTTTCGTGGTCGACGCCTCGGGCCAGGGGAGCCCGCTGTCCTCCGGCGCCGGCGGCACCCGCGACCACGCGGAGTCCTTCCGCGCTCTGGCGCTGTCCGGCTACTTCGGGAACGGCTGCAAGCGGCTGCCGGAACCGCACGCGGGCGACACGCTCAACGTGGCCTTCGAGAAGGGCTGGTTCTGGTACGTCCCGCTGTTCGGCGGGCTCACCAGCGTGGGCGCGGTGGTGCGCCGGGAGTTCGTCGGCAAGCTCCCGGAGGACCGGGAGGAGGCGTTCACGGCGCTGATCGCCGAATGCCCGACCATCGCGGACCTGCTCTCGGAGGGGATGCGGGTGAGGGCCGGCAAGTACGGGCTGCTGCGCGTCCGCGAGGACTTCGCCCACCGGCGGACGACCTTCCGGCGCCCCGGGATGGTCCTGGTGGGCGACGCCGCCTGTTCCGTCGACCCGCTGTTCTCCAGCGGCGTCCATCTCGCCACCTACGGCGCCCTGCTGGCCGCCCGGTCGATCAACGCCGTCCTCGCCGGCGGTCTGGACGAGGAGACCGCCCTGGCCGAGTTCGAGTCGCGCTACCGCCGCGAGTTCGGGGCGTTCTCCGAGCTCGCCGAGGACTTCCACGCGATGACGGGCGAGGAGCTCCCGGACCCGGCGTCGCTCGTGGACCTGGCCGCCGGGGTGTCCTCGGGCGACGAGGCGCTCCCGGGCGGGCTTGTGGTCTCGCCCGACGGACTGACGTGGCTGCCCCGCCCGTCGAAGGACTCATTCGATCGTGAGGAGCAGAAGTGACCGAGCAACGGCTCTTTCTCCGGTCCGACGCCATCATCGAGCCACTGGTCGACCGGTTCTACGCCCAGCTGTACACCACGGCTCCCGTCACCGGCGCCATGTATCTCGCCTTCCGGCAGATCCCGATGCTGGAGTCCTACCTGCAGACCCCGGACTTTCACTTCTCGGGCAGCCGTGACCCGAGGTTCCGCGGCGGGTTCTTCGTCGGCATCGAGGCGGAGCGCAAGGACGAGGTCGAGGCGCTGCTGGCGGCCGTCCGGCGCGACAGCGCGGACGTGATCCGGTTCGCCCACGCGATCGCGGAGGCCGAGAAGCTCGTCCGGGAGGAGGCGACCGGCTACGACCTCAGGACGCTCTACCCGAAGCTCCCCCCTGAGCTGGCGGGTCTGGTGGAGGTCGCCTACGACACCGCCAACGGGGCCTCGCTGAACTTCCTGGAGCCGCTCGTCTACACGAGCAAGGCCTACAACGAGGACCGCCAGTCGATCCAGCTCTCGGTGGAGACGGGCATCGAGCGGCCGTTCGTGATGAGCACCCCGCGGCTGCCCTCGCCCGACGTGCTGGAGCTGGACATCCCCTTCCGGCACCCCGGCATCGAGGAGCTGTTCCGCTCCAGGATCCGGCCCACCACCCTGGCCGCGCTCCGCGAGGCGCTGGAACTCGGCGACGCGCAGGCCGCCAAGCTGGCCCGCCTGCTGGTCGCCGAGCCGGGGGCGGCCGCCGACCGCCACCTGACGGCCGGGGCCAGGATCCGTTACCTGGGGCACGCCTGCCTCCTGCTGCAGACGCCCGAGGTGTCGATCCTCACGGACCCCTTCCTCAGCGCCGACACCGCCGCGACCGGCCGGTACACCTATGACGACCTGCCCGACCACATCGACTACGTCCTGATCACGCACGGGCACTCCGACCACCTCGTGTCCGAGACCCTGCTGCAACTGCGGGGCCGGGTCGGCACGTTCGTCGTGCCGAGGAGCTCGCGCGGCAATCTGTGCGACCCGTCCCTGGCGCTCTTCCTGAAGACCCTCGGGCTCCCCGTCATCGAGGTGGACGACTTCGAGGAGGTGGCCTTCCCGGGCGGGAAGATCGTCGCCACGCCGTTCTTCGGGGAGCACGCCGATCTCGACATCCGCGCCAAGTCGACCTACTTCATCCGCATCGGCGGGAAGTCCGTCTACGTGGGAGCGGACTCCTCCGGCATCGACCCGGTGCTCTACCGCTACGTCCGCCGGCACCTCGGACCGGTCGACATCGCGTTCCTCGGCATGGAGTGCGACGGCGCGCCGATGAACTGGAAGTACCAGCCGATGTTCACCCAGCCGATCCCGAAGAAGATGAGCGAGACCCGCAAGCTGTCCGGCTCCGACGCCGCGCAGGCGAGCGCGATCGTCACCGAGTTGGGCGCCGAAGAGGTGTACATCTACGCCATGGGCGAGGAGAGCTGGCTCGGCCACGTCATGGCCACCAGCTACAACGAGGACTCCTACCAGCTCCAGCAGATCGCCGAGTTCGAGAAGTGGTGCTCCGGCAAGGGGATCAAGTCCGGCCACCTGCTCGACCGGGCCGAGTGGACCTGGTCGTAGCCGGGCGCACCGGGCGGCGGATCCCCGCCGTTCGGCACGGGCACGGACTTCCGGGACCGCGGAGTTCTCCACCCTCCGCGGTCCGGGCGGAAGGCCGTGCCCGTCGGCGTGCCGGCGCGCCGGCGTATCGGGACGGTCGGGCGCAGCCGGCGCATATCGTCCGCGTGTCGAAAACCGCATACGCGCCGGCAACGTCCGGTCGTCTTCACTGGTGCCATGTCTCGAACCCAGCCGGCAGTGCGAACGACGACCCGGAGACCGTCCTTGGGGTGGCCGCCGCGACGGCGCCCGCGCGCGCACCGGAGGCGGGAGCGGACGGCGGCGCGGGGCCCCTGGAAGCGCGGCCCGGTGTTCACTGCGTGCGCGCTGCTGCTCGGCCTGCTCCTGCTCCTGCACGGGGCGCTCCCGGACTGGGCCGGTCTGGGCAGTCTGGTGGAGACCTTCCTGCCGTGGTTCGGCCTGCCGGTCCCGGTACTGCTCGCCGGGGCGCTGTGGCGCCGCTCCGCCGCCTCGGGCGTCGCGCTGCTGCTGCCGGTCACCGTGTGGCTGTACCTGTTCGGCGGCCTGCTCGGCGACGGGACCCACCGGGGCGGCGATCTCACCGTCGTCAGCCACAACGTCGCCGCCGAGAACCGCGATCCGGCCGGCACCGCCCGTGAGCTGGCCGCCTCCGGCGCGGACGTGCTGGCGCTGGAGGAGCTGACCGACCGGTCCACGGGCACCTACGAGACGGAGCTGGCGACGGCGTACCCGCACCACACCGTGCAGGGCACGGTCGGGCTGTGGAGCAGGCTGCCGCTGTCCGACACCCGGCCGGTCGACGTGCTGTGGGACACCGCCGGGCCGTCGGCCGGCAAGCCGCGGCCCGGAGGCGCCCCGGTGGAGCCGCCTCGCGGGCTGCGCACCACGGTGGCCACCGCGAAGGGGCCGGTGGCCGTGTACGTGGTTCACCTGGGCTCCGTACGGGTGATGCCCAGGGGCGGCTACTGGACGGAGCAGCGGGACACCGGCGCGACGAAGCTCGCCGCGGCGGTCGCCGCCGAGCGCGCCGAACGGCTGGTGGTGCTCGGTGACTTCAACGGCACGCTGGACGACCGTGCCTTCGACGGCCTCACCGCGCAGCTGCGGTCGGTCCAGGAGGTGGCCGGGGACGGGTTCGGCTTCAGCTGGCCGGCGTCGTTCCCGGTGGCGCGGATCGACCAGGTCCTGGTCCGCGGCGTGGACCCGAAGAGCGCCTGGCTGCTGCCGGCCACCGGCAGTGACCACCGGCCGGTGGCGGCCGCGGTCGGCTGGTAAACGCCTTCGGCCCGACGGTTGGTGACATATCGTCGGCGTATCGAGAACCGCATACACCCGGGCAACACCGCACGAGATTGACTGGCGACATGTCCTACAACTCCTCCAGCGAACCACGTCGAACCGCCGCCGGGACAGCAGCCGCCGGAAGTCCGGTCGTCAGGCCGATCGGCGCCGCCGAGCACCTGGCGTTCGTGCGGGCCCAGCGGTCGGTCAGCTTCCTGCAGACCCCGGCGTGGGGCCGCGTCAAGACCGAGTGGCGCAGCGAGTCCCTCGGCTGGTTCGACGGTGAGCACCTGGTCGGCGCCGGGCTGGTCCTGCACCGCCCGGTGCCGCGGCTCGACCGGTTCACGCTGGCGTACCTGCCCGAGGGGCCGGTCATCGACTGGAGCGGCGAACTCCGCGGGTGGCTCGATCCACTGGCGGCGTACCTCAAGGAGCACGGCGCGTTCGCGATCCGGCTCGGCCCCCCGGTGGAGACGGACAGCTGGAGCGCCGCCCAGGTCAAGGAGGGCATCGCCGACCCGGGCATCCGGCGGCTGACCGACCTGCCGCGACTGGGAGGCGGCCCGATCGGCGCCCGGGTGAGCAACCGGCTCAGGGAGGCGGGCTGGCTGCCGCAGAACCCGGAGGACGGGTTCGGGGTCGGGCACCCGCAGTTCAAGTACGTGGTCCCGCTGGCGGGCAGGACCGAGGACGAGCTGTTCAAGGGCATGAACCAGCAGTGGCGCCGCAACATCAAGAGGGCGGCCAAGGAGGGCGTCGAGGTCACGGTCGGGGACGGGACGCCGGAGGAACTGAAGGCCTTCCACGACCTCTACGTCCACACCGCCGAGCGCGACCACTTCACCCCGCGTCCGCTGCGCTACTTCGAGGTCATGTTCGCGGCGCTCAGCGCCGAGGACCCCGAGCGGATCAAGCTCTACCTGGCCCACCACCAGGGCGACCTGGTCGCCGCCACGATCCTGGTCCGGGTCGGGGCCCACGCGGTGTACTCCTACGGCGCCTCCGCCACTGCCAAGCGCGAGGTGCGCGGCTCCAACGCCTGCCAGTGGGCGATGATCCGCGACGCGCTCCGGGTCGGCTGCGACGTCTACGACCTGCGCGGCATCACTCCCACCCTCGACGCCGACGACCCGCACGTCGGCCTGGTGCAGTTCAAGGTGGGCACCGGCGGCCGGGCGGTGCGCTACGTCGGCGAGTGGGACCTGCCGTTGCGGCCGATGGTCTACCGGGTCTTCGACCTCTACATGAAGCGGCGCGGACGCTGAGCCGTGCCGGCTACGCGAGCGCGGCGGCGACCTCGTCGAGGCGTGCTCCGCGGGAGGCCTTGACCAGGACGACGTCACCGGCGGCGAGGCGGTCGCGCAGCCAGCCGACGGCCGCGTTGTTGTCGGCGAGGACCACGGACCGCTCTCCCGCGCCGTCGGCGATCGGCCGGGCCCCCGCGCCGACGGCGGCCACCACGTCGGCGCGGGCGGCGGCGTACGCTCCGACGGCGCGGTGCTCCGCCTCGCTGTCGTCGCCGAGTTCGAGCATCTCGCCGAGTACGGCGATGCGGCGCCGGCCCTCGATGGCCGCCAGCGCGTCCAGGGCGGCGCGGGTCGAGTCGGGGTTGGCGTTGTAGGAGTCGTTGATCAGCGTCGCCCCGCAGGCGAGGCCGCGTGACTCCATCCGCCACGGGGACAGCGAGGCGGTGGTCAGCGCCGCCGCGGCCGGGCCGAGGGGAACCCCGGCCGCGAGCGCCGCCGCCGCGGCGGCCGAGGCGTTGAGGGCCTGGTGGGCGCCGACCAGCGGCAGCGCGACCCGGGCCGAGGCGGCGGCCGTCCGCAGCGTGCAGGACGGCCGGCCCAGCCGGTCGAGCGCCAGGTCGAGCACCCGGACGTCGGCGTTCTCCGCCCGGCCGAAGGTCAGGACCGGGCCGTCGGTGAGCGAGCGCATCGCGGACACGCCGGGATCGTCGGCGTTGAGGATCGCGGTTCCGCCGGGCGCGAGGCCCCGCACCAGTTCGCCCTTGGTCCTGGCGATGGCGGCGCGCGACCCGAACTCGCCGAGGTGGGCCAGGCCGACGTTGAGGACGACGGCGATGTCGGGCGCGACCAGGCCGGTGAGCTTGGCGATGTCGCCGAGGTGGCGGGCCCCCATCTCCAGGACGAGGAACCGGGTGTCCGGGTGGGCGCGCAGCATGGTGAGCGGCACACCGAACTCGTTGTTGAGCGAGCCGGCCGTGGCGACCGTCGGCCCGGCGCCCGAGAGCACGGCCGTCAGCAGGTCCTTGGTGCCGGTCTTGCCCTGCGAGCCGGTCACCCCGACGACGGTCAGTCCGTCCCGCAGCCGGGCCACGACATGGGCGGCGAGCGTCTGCAGCGCGCTCCGGACGTCCTCGACGACGACGGTGGGCAGCGGCGTGGCCCGGGAGCCGAGCACGGCCACCGCGCCGGCCCGTCCGGCCTGTTCCGCGTGGTCGTGGCCGTCGGTGTGCCGGCCGGCGACGGCCACGAAGAGGCCGCCCGGCTCGGCCCGCCGGCCGTCGAGCACGGCCGGCGCGGTCACGACCGCGGAGCCGTCGCCCTCGGACTTTCCTCCGACGATTTCGGCGATCTCGCCGACGCTGAGCGGGATCACGGGGATTCTCCGGAGGCCGTGGCTGGTGTTGGGGAAATCATGCCCACAGTCAAGGGAGCGGGACGTATCACGGGCATATCGAAAACCCCATACGCTCCGGATAGCCCGGGGCGCCTTGACTGGGGGCATGACCCACAGCGAGAGGACCCGTATCACCGTGTACGGGTGCGGTCCGGACGAAGCCGATCTGTTCCGGGAGCTGGCGCCCGGATTCGGTGTGCGGCCGGCCGTCACCGACGCGCCGGTGTCCGAGGCCACCAGTGAACTGGCCGCCGGCAGCCGGTGTATCAGCGTCGGCCACAAGAGCCCCGTTACCCGTGCCACGCTGCGCGCCCTCGGCGGACTCGGCGTGGGCTACATCTCCACGCGGAGCATCGGGTACAACCACATCGACGTGGCGTACGCGGAGAGCGTCGGAATCCTGGTCGGGAACGTCTCCTACTCGCCGGACAGCGTCGCCGACTACACGTTGATGCTCATGCTGATGGCGATACGGGACGCCAAGGCCATCGTCCGCCGCACCGACGCGCACGACTACCGGCTGAGCGAGGTGCGCGGTCGGGAACTGCGCGACCTGACCGTCGGTGTGATCGGGACGGGGCGGATCGGCACGGCGGTCCTGGAGCGGCTGCGGGGCTTCGGCTGCCGCGTACTGGCCCATGACAACCGCCAGGCGGGCCGCCCCGGTGCCGCGGTCGAGCGCGTTCCGCTCGACGAACTGCTGCGGCGCAGCGACCTGGTGACGCTGCACGTGCCGCTCACCGCGGCCACCCACCACCTGCTGGACCGGCGGGCCCTGGCGCGGATGAAGGACGGCGCGGTGGTCGTCAACACCGGACGCGGTGGGCTCATCGACACCGAGGCCCTGTTGCGGGAACTGGAAGGCGGCAGGCTCGGCGGCGCGGCGCTCGACGTCGTCGAAGGCGAGGAGGGGGTCTTCTACGCCGACTGCCGGGACAAACCCTTGGAAAGCAAAGCGCTGTTGCGGCTGCAGGAGCTGCCGAACGCACTCATCAGTCCGCACACCGCCTATTACACGGATCACGCCCTGCGTGACACCGTCGAGAACTCTCTCATGAACTGCCTGGCATTCGAAAGCGGGAATCAGCATGGCTAGGTTGAAGGTCGGCATCATCTTCGGGGGCCGTTCCGAGGAGCACCTCGTCTCCGTCAAGTCCGCGCGGGAGGTGGCCCGGAACCTGGATCCCGACGTGTACGAACCCTTCTACGTCGGGATCACGAAGGACGGCGCCTGGAAGCTCTGCGACGGGCCCGAGGGCGAGTGGGAGAACGGCGACTGCCGGCCCGTCGTGCTGTCGCCGGCCGGCGACGTGCACGGACTGCTCGTCCTGGAGGAGGGGAGCTACCGGACGGTCCGGCTGGACGTCGTGCTGCCCGTGCTGCACGGCAGGCTCGGGGAGGACGGCGCGATGCAGGGCCTGCTGGAGCTCTCCGGCATCCCCTACGTCGGCTGCGACGTCCAGAGTTCCGCCCTGTGCATGGACAAGTCGCTGGCCTATGTCGTCGCCGCGAGCGCCGGGATCGCCACGCCGGAGTTCTGGACCGTCACGGCGGACGAGACCATCGATCCCGCCCTGCTCGGCTATCCGGTCTTCGTGAAGCCGGCCCGGTCGGGATCGTCCTTCGGCGTCACCAAGGTGTCCCGGGCGGAGGAGCTCGCGGGCGCGGTGGAGACGGCGCGGCAGTACGACGCGAAGGTGCTGATCGAAGCGGCGGTCGTCGGCAGCGAGATCGGCTGCGCCATCCTCGGCAACGGGTCGGAGCTCGTCGCGGGCGAGGTGGACCGGATCGCGCTCTCGCACGGGTTCTTCAGGATCCACCAGGAGGACTCCCCCGAGACCGGTTCCGAGAACTCCGTGGCGGTGGTTCCCGCCGACATCCCCGAGGAGTCGCGGCTGCGCGTCCAGGAGGCGGCCAAGGCGGTGTACCGCGCCCTGGGGTGCGGCGGCCTCGCGCGGGTCGACATGTTCCTCAAGGAGGACGGGCAGGTGGTGCTCAACGAGGTCAACACCTTTCCCGGAATGACCTCGTACAGCCGCTATCCGCGCATGATGGCAGCCGCGGGCATTCCGCTCTCCGAGGTGATCGACCGCGCCGTCTCCCTCGCCCTGACGGGGAAGTCCCGATGACCTCGCTGATGGACGGCTTCGTCTACGTGGACGAGGCGGTGCCCGGAATACGCTGGGACGCCAAGTACGCCACCTGGGACAACTTCACCGGCAAACCGGTGGACGGGTACCTGGCCAACCGGGTCGTCGGTACGACGGCGCTGTGCGCGGCGCTGGAGCGGGCACGGGAGCGGGCCGAGGCCCGGGGGTTCGGCCTGCTGCTCTGGGACGGCTACCGCCCGCAGCGCGCGGTCGACCGCTTCCTGGACTGGTCGCGGCAGCCGGAGGACGGCCGGACGAAGGCGCGGCACTATCCCAACATCGGCAGGGCCGAGATGTTCGAGCAGGGGTACGTGGCCGCCAAGTCCGGCCACAGCCGGGGCAGCACCGTCGATCTGACGATCTATCACCTGGCCACGGGGGAACTCGCCGCCATGGGCGGCGACCACGACCTGATGGATCCCGTCTCGCACCACGGCGCGGGGGGGATCACGCCCGTCGAGGCCGGGAACCGCGAGCACCTGCGGTCGATCATGGAGACCTGCGGCTTCCACTCCTACGCGTACGAGTGGTGGCACTACACGCTCGCCGACGAGCCCTATCCGGACACCTACTTCGACTTCCCCATCGTCTAGGACGCCGGCCCCGCCGAGTCTAGTCGCCCGGCACTGATCCGGGGTGCCCGTCCAGGAGCCGGCCCCACCCGGGGTCCTCGACAGCTGTGACCTGCGGCCACCGCCGTATCGTCGCTCGATCCGAGTCACGATGCGACGGTGGCCGCACCCGTCCCGGCGCCGGCCCCGAGTCGCAAGATCGGAAATCCACGCTCGGAGCGCCCGGCATTCGCCGTTAGGCGAGTGCTGCGATTCGTGCAAGGTGTTACGCTGCCTCAGCGGTTCAATCTGATGGAAAATTCATTCAAGGCGGGGGGAGTTGAATGGAATCGATCTTCTGTAAGATCCCTTAGTGCGGCGCGATGCCGGGGTGGCGAGATGCGCAAAGGTCATGGACGCGAGGCCGGCGGCGGGGAGTCCCGCGGCGCCCTTCCCGCGTAGATTCGGGTGACTGGTCCTCGAATGCCCGCCGAGCCTCCGGTGTCCGAGGCTTCGGGGGTTCTGACCTGGCAGGACCGGTATTTCGCCCGAGGTCGATGGTCTAGACCCGACACGATTGTCCGATATGACGGCGTTCCTCGGTCATGTCACGGAACGGAACGCATGCCTGATCCAACGGGGGATCTTCTGAGTGCCTTTCACAGATCCGTGTGCAGGAAATCAGATCATGAGGGGATGGCGTTGGAGCACGAGCAGGAACAGAAGGACCAGCAACGGACGGTAGTCGAAGTAGAGATCAGTTTGCTGTTGACCGCCGACTCGCCGAGGACCTCGGGGGAGGACCCGGACCACGTGGAGGCGCTCTCCGCGGTGCGGTCCCCGCTTCCGCCCATCCTCGTGCACCGTCCGACGATGCGTGTCATCGACGGACGCCACCGGGTGCGAGCGGCTGAACTGCGGGGACAGGACAGGGTCGCCGTCAGCTTCTTCGAGGGCAACGAGGCCGACGCGTTCGTGCTGGCGGTCGAGTCCAACACGAAGCACGGCCTTCCCCTGTCGAAGGCCGACCGCAAGCGGGCGGCCGCGCGGATCATCACCTCGCATCCGCAGTGGTCGGACCGGATGATCGCCTCGGTCGCCGGTATCGCGCCCGGCACGGTGGCCGACATGCGCCGGGGGCTTCCCGGGGCGTCCGCCGCCGAGGAGAGCCGGATCGGCCAGGACGGCCGGGTCCGTCCGGTCAACGCCGCCGCGGGACGCAGGCTCGCCGGAGAGCTCATCGCCGACAACCCGAGCCTGTCGCTGCGTCAGATCGCCCGGATGGCCGGGATATCCCCGGAGACGGCCCGTGATGTGCGAAGCCGGCTCCGGCGAGGGGAGGATCCGCTGCCGGGCCGCCGGGGAAGGGCGCCGGAGCCCGCGAACCTGGAGGTCAGGGCCGTGGCGGCACCGCGCGGCATCGGTGTCGCGGCGGTGCCCGGCAGGACCACGACGCAGGATCCCAGTGTGGTCGTGGAACGGCTCAGGGCGGATCCGGCGCTGCGGCTCAGCGAGACCGGACGCACCCTGCTGCGGCTGCTCAACGTGCACACGATCAACGCGCAGGAGTGGCAGCGGATCATCGACAACGTGCCGCCCCACTGCAGCGGCATCGTGGCCCACCTGGCCGACGAGTACGCGGGGATGTGGTCGGAGCTGGCCCTTCGGCTGGGGCGCCGGGAGGCCGAGAGCGCGTAGCCCGCCCTCGCCACGTCCAAGCGCCGAAAACGGTCAGTTGGTCGTCGATACGGGGCGGTGGCGTCGCCGAAGTCCTCCGGTCACGCGGTGGAGGACTTCGGCGACGCGCGCTCGTCAGGCCGGGACGAAGGTGCGGAGCCGCCGGGCCGCGGCGACGCCGTCGCAGCCCGACAGGCCCAGGGCGTCGCGGAGTTCGTCGGCCAGCAGGTCGAGCACCCGGCGTGCGCCGGCCTCTCCGGCCGCGGCCAGGCCCCAGATCAGCGGACGGCCCACCAGGACACCGGACGCCCCGAGGGCGAGCGCCCTGAGCACATCGGTGCCGCTGCGGACGCCGCTGTCGAACAGCACCTCGCATCCGTCCCCCGCGGCCGCCGCCACCTCCGGCAGCGCGGCGATGCTGGGCACGGCGCCGTCGAGCTGGCGGCCACCGTGGTTGGAGACCACGACCGCGTCGACCCCGGACTCGGCCGCCCGCCGCGCGTCCTCGGCCGCCAGGACGCCCTTGAGCACCAGTGGCAGCCGGGTCCGCTCGCGCAGGGCCGCCAGCGAGGACCACGTCGTCGCGGACGAGAAGGCCAGGCCGGTGTGGACGGCCACCGCGGAGGCGCCGGCGTGCTGCCGGTGCGCGGTCGAGCCGGTGCTGACATGGGCCGCCCGCACGTGGTCGGGCAGCGCGAAGCGGTTGCGCATGTCGCGCACCCGGCGCCCCATCCACGGCACGTCGACGGTGAGCATGATCGCCTGGCAGCCGGCGTCCTCGGCCCTGCGGACGAGCTCCAGGCACCGCGCGGCGTCCCGGAGCCAGTAGAGCTGGAACCAGACCGTTCCGCCGATCGCGGTGATCTCCTCGACCGGCACGCTGCTCAGCGTGCTCACGGTGAACGGCACGCCCGCGGCCTTGGCCGCGCGGGCCGCCGCCGACTCGCCCTCGGGATGGACCAGCCGCTGGTAGGCGACGGGCGCGACGGCGACCGGCACGGGGACGGGGCGGCCGAGCAGGGTGGAGTCCGTGGTGCACCGCGACACGTCGGTGAGCACCCGGGGGACGAGGAAGACGCGGTCCAGCGCGGTGCGGTTGGCGTCGAGCGTGGTCTCGGCGCCGCTTCCTCCGGCCACGAAGTCCCACACCTCGGCGGGCAGCGCCGCCGCGGCGGCGTGTTCCACGTCGGCCAGGCAGAGGGCCTGGTCGGCCGGGACCTCAGCGCCGTGGCCCACGCTGCCCGGTCCTCTCCAGCTCCACGGCCTCGTAGAGCGCCTTGATGTTGGCGCTGCCGAAGGTCTCGGCTCCCTGGCGTTCGATGACCTCGAAGAACAGCGTGTGCCGGAGGTGGGTCGACGCCGTGAAGATCTGGAAGAGCCGGCCGCCGTGGTCCTCGTCGGCGAGCACGTTCGTCGCCCGGAGGTCGTCCAGCCTGGACCCTCGGAGGTCGATCCGCTCGCCCAGGAGGTCGTAGTAGGCCGGGGGAGTGGTGAGGAAGCCGACGCCCCGGCCGCTCAGGGCCCGCACCGAGCGGACCGCGTCCGCCGAGGAGAAGGCCAGGTGCTGGACGCCGGGCCCCTGGTGGGCCTTGAGGAACTCGTCGATCTGCCCCGGATCCGCCGAGGGGTCGGGCTGGATGAGCGTCAGGGTCACCGAGCCCGACGGGCTCTGCACCACCTTCGACTCCATGGCCTGCCTGCCGACGACGATGCGCTCCTCGAAGACGCACCGGAACCCGAGGGCCGCCAGGTAGTAGTCCACGGTGGGGTCGAGGTCGCCGGTGTTCAGGCAGACCGCGACGTGGTCGAGGTCGAGCAGGCCCACGTCGCCGCCCGGGTCGTCGGCGGCCCGCGGCGCCGGGGAGAAGCCGGCGGGCAGCCCCGGGCCCTCCCCGGGAGCGCGCTGGACGAGCGTGTGGGCGACGTCCCCGAAGCCCTGGAGGACCGCCGTCACGGCCGGCCCGTCGCCCGGGTGCGGGGTCGGCGGGGTGTGGACGCGGGCGCCGTTCGCGACCGCCGCCTCGAAGGCCGCGGTCACGTCGGCGGTGCGCAGGGCGATGTCGGCGACACCGTCCCCGTGGGAGGCGACGTAGGTCGAGGCCGCGTGCTCGTCCGAGGTGGCCTCGGTGAGGACCAGGGTGATCCGGCCCTGGCGCAGCGCGACGCTCCGGTGATCGGCGAATTCGCCGGAGCCGACCACCGTGAAGGCGTAGGTGTCGACCCAGGTGCGGACAGCCGTCTCCAGCTGTTCCACATACATCTCTGTGTAGTCGACGGAGAGATCCGCCAGCGGATCCGTCACCTTTGCTGATTTGCTCATGACTGTCCCCATGTCAGGAGAAGAAGGGTCGGATTCCGTGAACTGTAATCGACGGTCCAGCGGAATTGAAAGCGGACGACCGTTCGGCAGCTGGACTCCCGGTCCGTCCGCTATTGACAGCCGGGTCGTACAGGAATGTGACAGGTTATTCCGGCCGTGGCCGGCGGCCTTTTCGCGCGGGTCACCCCTGGAGCTGCACGGACGGCTCCGCGCTGACCTGCGCCACCGCCGGCATCGCGCCGCCCGGGACATTTATGCCCAGTTGGACGGCGGTTGTCAGAACGCCGCCCCGTGTGTGAGCCTGAGCCGGTGAATCCCCACCCTCATTGACATGTCCTGCGTGGGGGAAAACACGAGGGAATTCGTCGACGAGGCCGCGCCCGGCCGCCCGGCGCGATTTCCCTCGCGTCCGGCCGTCCTCGCCCGCACGAGGAAACCGCCCGAGGAAACCGCCCGAGACCGAACATCCGGATCCCGCGCTCCGAGGAGAGTCGTGTCCGCACAGATCATCCCCCGTCTGCTCCTGGCGCTGCCGGTCGTGATCCTCGCCTGCCGTGTCGGCGCCGCGCTGCTCCGCCGGCTGGGGCAACCCCCCGTCGTGGGCGAGATCGTGACGGGCATCCTGCTCGGTCCCTCACTGCTCGGCCGGCTGTGGCCGCAGGCGCAGTCGTACCTGTTCCCGCCGGGGGTCACGGACCACATCGACGTGCTGGGGCAGCTGGGGCTGCTCGCCTTCATGTTCCTGATCGGGCTCGAACTCGACCTCGGCCACCTGCGGGGCAACGGCCGCGCCGCGGCGGTCATCAGCCAGGTCAGCATCCTGCTGCCCCTGCTGCTCGGCGGGTTGCTCGCGCTGGGCCTGTTCGACTCGTTCGCCCCCCAGGGGACCGACCGGGTCGCCTTCGTGCTGTTCGTCGCCGTCGCCATGAGCATCACCGCGTTCCCCGTGCTCGCCCGGATCCTCACCGACCAGGGGCTCTACCACACGGCCATCGGCAGCCTGGCCATGGCGTGCGCCGCCGCGAGCGACATCATCGCCTGGTGCCTGCTCGCGCTGGTGGTGGCCTTCGTCAAGGGGGGAGCCCCGACCGAGTCGTTGACGACCGTGGCGCTGGTGCTGGCGTACTTCGCGGTGATGACGCGGGTGGTGCGTCCGCTGCTCGTCCGGCTGAGCCGCTGGAAGCGGGCCGCGGCGGGAGGCGAGGGGCAGGACGGAACCGTCCTGGCGCTGTTGTTCGGCGGCACCTGCCTCTCCGCGCTGGTGACCGACGCCATCGGGGTGCACGCCCTCTTCGGCGCCTTCCTGTTCGGTGTGGTGACGCCGAGGCGTTCCACCGTCGTCGAGCGGTCCGCGGCCCGCCTGCGGTCGGTGGCGGTACCGCTGCTCCTGCCGCTGTTCTTCGTGACGACGGGACTGCGTACCGACATCGGCATGCTGGCCGCCGATCCGGCGCAGTGGCTGTGGCTCGGCGCCGTGCTCCTGGTGGCGCTGGTCGGGAAGTGGGGCGGCGGCAGCGTCTCGGCGCGGCTGAGCGGACGGCCGTGGCGCGAGGCGCTGTCGCTGGGCGCGCTGATGAACTGCCGAGGTCTGACCGAACTCATCGTCCTCAACATCGGATTGAACCTCGGGGTGATCAACGAGGAGCTGTTCACGATCCTGGTCCTGATGGCCCTGATCACGACCGCCCTGACGTCGCCCGTGGTCCGGGCGCTCGGCCGGCGCGAGGAGCCGCGGGAGCGGAACGCGCCGCCGGTGCACGAGCCCGATCCGGTGCAGCCGTAGGGCCGGTGACGCCGGCCGCCCCGTCCGTCCGTTGTCCGTCGTCCGTCGTCCGTCGTCCGTCGGAAATTCTTGGGAGCCGATCTTGGCTGTGCACGCGATCGCCCACGTCGAGCTGTACACGCGGGACAGGAGACCCGCCGTCGATCACCTGGTCGTCACCTCGGGACGGGGCATCTGGACGTCCCTGGACGCCTTCGGCGACGGTGTCGCCGGCATCGCCCTGACCTGCGACGACGTGGCGTCCACCCGGGCGGCGGCGGTGGCCCGATGACCCGGCCGGGGCTGGAGCCGGGTGCGCCGCTGTCCACGGCGCACCTCCACGCCAGTGTCGCGGACCCGGTGCTGGACACCATGAACTTCCTCAACGAGATCACCCACCGCTACCCGGAGGCGGTCTCCTTCGCACCCGGCCGTCCCTACGACGGGTTCTTCGAGACCGAGCAGATCTTCGACCACCTCCGCCGCTACCTGGACCACCTGGAGGCCAACGGCGCCTCGCCCGGCCGGATCCGCTCCGCGCTGTTCCAGTACGGGCCGACCAGCGGGCAGATCCGGGAGCTGATCGCGGACTCCTTGCGCAAGGACGAGGGCATCGACGTCCCGGCGGAGTCGGTGGTGGTCACGGTGGGCTGCCAGGAGGCGATGTTCCTCACCGTGCGGGCGCTGATCCGGGATCCGCGGGACGTCCTCCTGGTGTCCAGCCCGTGCTACGTGGGAATCGTCGGTGTCGCCGCCCTGCTGGACGCCAACCTCACCCCGGTCGAGGAGGGCGACGAGGGATTCCGCTGCGAGGACCTGGAGGCGGCCGTCGTCGCGGAGCGGGCGCGCGGTCGCCGGCCCCGGGCCTTCTACGTGACCCCCGACCACTCGAACCCCTCGGGAACCACCATCCCGTTGGAGACCCGGCGGCAACTGCTCGACCTGGCGGACCGGTACGACTTCCTGATCCTGGAGGACAGCCCGTACCGGCTGGTCAGCCCGGGGCGGCAGCTGCCCACCCTGAAGTCCCTCGACCGGGCGCGGCGGGTGGTCCACCTCGGTTCGCTCTCCAAGACGCTGTTCCCCGGCGCCCGGGTGGGGTACGCCGTCGCGGACCAGCCGGTGGTGGACGCCGCCGGACGGCCGGGGTTCCTGGCGGCCGAGCTCACCAAGATCAAGAGCATGGTGACGGTCAACACGCCCTCCCTCAGCCAGGCCGTCGTCGCCGGCATGCTGCTCTCCGCCGACGGGCGGGCCGCCGAGCTGAACGTCGAGACCGCCGCGTACTACGGCGACGCGATGCGGACCACGCTGGCCCGACTCGCCGAGGCGTTCCCCGCGCGGGAACGGGAGGCGCTGGGCGTGCGCTGGAACGAGCCGAGCGGCGGGTTCTTCCTGTCGCTGACCGTCCCGTTCCACGCCGACAACGCGGCGCTGGAACGCTCGGCGGAGCGGTTCGGGGTGCTGTGGACCCCGATGTCCTACTTCTACCCGCGCGGCGGCGGGGAGCGGGTCATCCGGCTCTCCGTCAGCTATCTGACGCACGCCGAGATCGCCGACGGCGTCGAGCGGCTGGCGCGCTTCATCAAGGACCAGGCGGCCGGGACCTGAGGCCGCCGCCCCGGCCCCGGGACCGTCCGGGGCCGGGTGGCACCGGGCCCGCGGCGAACCGTCGCGGGCCCCGTC
This sequence comes from Kitasatospora sp. NPDC097605, assembly GCF_040302725.1. Lineage (NCBI taxonomy): Bacteria > Bacillati > Actinomycetota > Actinomycetes > Kitasatosporales > Streptomycetaceae > Kitasatospora > Kitasatospora sp. NPDC097605. Next base: position 80,232 of record NZ_JBEOSF010000039.1, read on the forward strand.
GGACAGAGAAGGGGCTCAGCACGTGAGCGCAGCAGTACGACTCGTTCGCAGCAAGACCCGGATGTGGGGGTGGACCTTCCGATGACCACGAGCCTGAGCCTTCCGGCCGCCGGCACCGGCCTCTTGGAGCCGGCCGGCCCCGATCCGAAGAACGGCGCGGGCGTCGCCCGCATCACGGGTGTCGGCACGGCGACCACCGGGATCTCGTACACCCAGTCCGAGCTGCTCGACATCTTCGGGATCACCGATCCCAAGGTCCGCTCGGTCTTCCTCAACAGCGCCATCGAGCGCCGCTTCCTCTCCGTCCCGCCCCGGGACGCCGAGGGCGCCGTCCTCCCGGAGACGCAGGGCGAACTGCTCGACAAGCACAAGCGGGTCGCCCTGGAGATGGGGGCCCGCGCCATCCGCTCCTGCCTCGACGACGCGGGCATCGAGCTGTCGGACATCGACTACCTCTGCTGCACGACCACCACCGGATTCCTCACCCCCGGACTGAGCGCGCTGCTGATCCGCGACCTGGGGATCCCGCCCCGGACCAGCCGGGTGGACGTGGTCGGAATGGGCTGCAACGCCGGCCTCAACGCCCTCAACGCGACCGCGAGTTGGGCCCACGCCAACCCCGGCAAGGTCGCCGTGCTGCTGTGCTCGGAGGCCTGCTCCGCCGCGTACGTGATCGACGGCACCATGCGCACCGCGGTCGTCAACAGCCTCTTCGGCGACGGCGCGGCCGCGATCGCCCTGGTCGCCGACGGCCCGGACACGGCCCACGGGTCCGCGGACGGTCCGCCGGCACCCGGCAACCCGCGCGTCCTGGGTTTCGCGAGCCATCTGATCACCGAGGCGTCCGAGGCGATGCGCTACGACTGGGACGGCGACCAGGGGAAGTTCAGCTTCTACCTGGACCCGTACGTGCCCTACGTGGTGGGCGCCAACGCGGAGCAGGTCGTCGACCGCCTGCTCGGCAACGCCGGGCTGCGCCGCAGCGACGTCAGCCACTGGCTGGTGCACTCCGGCGGCAAGAAGGTGATCGACGCCGTGCGGGTGAACCTGGGGCTCACCCGCCACGACGTGCGGCACACGACCGGCGTGCTGCGTGACTTCGGAAACCTGTCGAGCGGTTCCTTCCTGTTCTCCTACGAGCGGTTGCTGCGGGAGGGGGTCACCCGGGCCGGCGAGTACGGCGTCCTGATGACCATGGGACCGGGTTCGACGATCGAGACCGCACTGGTGCAGTGGTGAGGGGTAAGCAGATGAGGAACAGGATCACGGCCGCCTCGCCGGAGCACGCCGACCGGACGGAGCCGGACGTCCTGCTGCTGAGGATCGACGGTCGCCGGCCCGTCTCGGCGGAGTCGGTCTCCGCGGTGAACGGCGTCTGCGACGCCGCCGAGGACGACCCGGCGCGCGCCCGGGTGGTGGTCGAGGTGTCGGGCCGCCCCGAGGGGCGGCCGCCCGGGGACCTGACGGTCGCGACCGTCAGCAAGTGGGAACGCGCGGTCCGCCGCCTCGAACGGCTCCCCGCTCCGACCGTCGCCGTCGTGGACGGCGACTGCGGCGGGATCGCCCTGGACGCCCTGCTGGCCACCGACTACCGCATCGCGACCGGCGCGGCGCGCCTGGTGCCGGCGGTCGACGGCGGAGCCACCTGGCCGGGGATGGCCGTCTACCGGCTGGCCCGGCGCGGCGCCGGGGCCTCCGCGATCCGCAGGGCGGTGCTCTTCGGCACACCGGTCGAGCTCGCCGAGGCGCTGGCGCTCCAGCTGCTCGACGAGGTGGCGGCCGACCGGGCGACCGCCCGCGCCCTGGCCGCCGCGCGCGCCGGCGCCGTCTCCGGGAGCGAGCTGGCCATCCGCCGCCAACTGCTGGACGACGCCGTCGCGACCGGCTTCGACGAGGCGCTCGGCGTCCACCTCGCGGCGTGCGACCGGGCGCTGCGCAGGGCGGCGGCCGTCGAGGTCGCGCCGTGATCCGCGACCGGGTCGGGGCGGGCGTGCCGGAGGCCGTCCGGGTGGTGGGCGGCGCCCTGCCCGCCGCCCGGACGGCCCTGGCCGGGACCGCCCTGCGCACCGACGAGCTGCTGGCCGCCCTGCCCGGTCCCGAACGGCGCTCGGCGGAGCAGCGGGCGGCCGCCCTGAACGCGGTCGAGGCCGCGCGCACCGTGCGGGCCGCCTTCCTCGACGCCCACACGGACGCGGTCTACCACGAGCTGACCGAGGGCCGCGGCCGTCACCTCAGGATCGGGGAACTCGTCCGGGCCGCCGCGCTGGCCTTCCCCGGGCTGGTGCCCACGGAGGAGCGGCTGGCCGCCGAACGCGGCCGGCCGCAGGCGGCCAAGGAGGGGCACGAGATCGACCAGGGCCTCTTCCTCGGCCGGGTCCTGCGCTCGCCCCGGTCCGGCCCCCATCTGGTCGACGCGATGCTGCGTCCGACGCCGCGGGCGCTGGCCCTGCTGCCGGACTTCCGGGCGGACGGGAAGGCCGATCTCGGCTCCGTGCGCCTGGAGCGCGTGGACGGCGTGGCCCGGCTGACGATGTGCCGGGAGGACTGTCTGAACGCGGAGGACGACCGGCAGATCGACGACATGGAGACCGCCGTCGACCTCGCGCTGCTCGACCCCGCGGTCGAGGTGGGCCTCCTGCGCGGCGGTGTCATGACGCATCCGCGCTACCGCGGCCGACGGGTCTTCAGCGCCGGCATCAATCTGAAGTCCCTGCACGGTGGCGGCATCTCCCTCGTCGACTTCCTGCTGCGCCGGGAACTCGGCTACATCCACAAGATCTGGCGGGGCCTGTGGGACGACTCCGGCGCGCACTGGTCGTCGCGGACCGTCGAGAAGCCCTGGGCGGCCGCCGTGGACACCTTCGCCATCGGAGGCGGTACCCAGCTCCTGCTGGTCTTCGACCGGGTGCTGGCCGCCTCGGACGCGTTCCTGAGCCTGCCCGCGGCCAAGGAGGGGATCGTCCCCGGGGCCGCCAACCTCCGGCTGGCCCGCCGGGCCGGCAGCCGGCTGGCCCGGCAGGTGATCCTGGACGGCCGGCGGATCTGGGCGCGCGAGCCGGACGCCCGGCTGCTGGTCGACGAGGTGCACGAGCCGGAGGACCTCGACGAGGCGATCGAGCGGACCCTCGGCCGGCTGCGCGGACCGGCCGTGCTGGCGAACCGGCGGATGGTGAACCTGGCGGAGGAGAGCGTCGACGAGTTCCGCCGCTACATGGCCGAGTTCGCCGTCCAGCAGGCCCTGCGGCTGTACAGCTCCGACGTGCTGGACAAGACCGGCCGCTTCACGCTCGGGGCCCCGGCCCGAGGTGCGGAGTGAGCGGGGACGAGAGCCCTCGTGTCCGGTACGAGAAGAAGGACCACGTCGCGCGGGTGACGCTCGACCGTCCCGCCGTCCTCAACGCGATGGACCTGCGGACGCACGAGGAACTCGCGGCGGTGTGGGACGACGTCGAGGCCGACGACGGGATCCGGGTCGCGGTGCTGACCGGTGCCGGTGACCGCGCCTTCTCGGTCGGTCAGGACCTGCGCGAGCGGGCCCGGCTGGACGCGCGGGGCGCGCCGCGGACCAGCTTCGGCAGCCGTGGCCAGCCGGGCTGGCCACGGCTGACCGAGCGGTTCCGGCTGTCCAAGCCCGTGCTGGCCCGGGTCGACGGCTACGCGCTGGGAGGGGGGTTCGAACTGGCCCTCGCCTGCGACCTGATCGTCGCCTCGGACCGGGCGGTGTTCGCCCTGCCGGAGGCCCGGCTCGGCCTGGTGCCGGGTGCGGGCGGGGCCTTCCGGCTCGCCCGGCAGGTGCCGCTCAAGGCCGCGATGGGGTACCTGCTGACGGGACGGCGGATGACCGCGGCCGAGGCACTGGGCTTCGGCCTGGTCAACCAGGTCGTACCGGCCGAGGACCTCGACGACTGCGTCGCCGAGTGGACCGCGGACCTGCTGCGCAGCGCGCCGCTGGCGGTGCGGGCGATCAAGGAGGCGGTGATGCGGTCGGTGGACCTTCCGCTGGAGGAGGCGTTCTCCGCCTCGTACGCGTGGGAGGGCCGCCGCCGGCACAGCGAGGACGCGGTCGAGGGGCCGCGGGCGTTCGCCGAAGGGCGTCCGCCCCGCTGGCTGGGACGCTGAGGTCGTCGGGTCCGGCCGTGGCCGCGGGGCCGCGGCGTCGCTCCGGTCGAGCGACGCCGCGGGCCCCGGGGCCGGGTCGGTCAGACTGGGGGCATGACTGAGCGATCTCTGAGCACGGGTGCGAATGTGGCGGTCGACGCGGGTGCGGTCCGGGCGGAGCTGGGGTGGGTGGCCGGGGCGGGTGGGCCGGATGTCGACGCGTCGGCGGTGTTGCTGGCGGGGGACGGGCGGGTGCGGGGGGACGGGGACTTCGTGTTCTACAACCAGCCGCGGCACGCCTCGGGGGCGGTGCGGCATCTGGGGAAGGTGAGCGGTGGCGGCGGGGCGGTGGTGGACCGGGTCGAGGTGGATCTGGCGGCGGTGGAGGCCGGGGTGGAGCGGATCGTGCTGGCCGGGTCGGTGGACGGGGGTGTGTTCGGGCAGGTGCGGGGGCTGTCGCTGAGACTGGTCGAGGTGGGGACGGAGGCCGAGCTGGCGCGCTACGAGATGGCGGCCGGCCCGGAGACCGTGCTGATCGGCGGGGAGCTGTACCGGCGGGGCGGGCGGTGGAGGTTCCGCGCCGTCGGGCAGGGGTACGACTCGGGCCTCGCCGGGCTCGCCACCGACTTCGGGGTCACCGTGGAGGAGGACGGCGCGGGGGTGGCGGGGGCGGTGGTGGAGGAGGAGCGGCTGCCCGCCGAGATGCGGGAGCGGTTGTCGCTGCGCAAACGGCAGGTGGCGGTGAGTCTGGAGAAGCACGGGGCGACGGGGATCGTCGCGCGGGTCGTCCTGGTGCTGGACGCCTCGGGGTCCATGGCGGGCCTGTACGCCCGGGGCGTGGTGGCCGATGTGGTGGAGCGGATGGTGGCGGTGGCGACCCAGCTGGACGACGACGGGGCCATGCAGGCCTGGACGTTCGCGTCGAACCCGGCCAGGCTGCCCGATCTGCGGGCGGGGGACCTGCCCGAGTGGCTGCGGCACGTGCGGGTCGGGCAGCTGAGCGGTCTGTTCGGCCGGCGCCGGCGGCGTTCGCCGCTGCCGGAGGGGGAGGTCGACATGAAGGAGGTCGGCGTGGGCAACGAGGAGCAGAAGGTCATCGCCGAGGTCCGGGAGTACGTGCGCCGGCACCCGGCCGGGGCACCCACGCTGGTCCTGTTCTTCTCCGACGGCGGCGTCTACCGCAACGCGGAGATCGAGCGCGAGCTGCGGGAGGCCGTCGAGGAGCCGCTGTTCTGGCAGTTCGTGGGCCTGGGGCGGTCGAACTACGGCGTGCTGCAGCGCTTCGACGAACTGCCCGGCCGGCGCGTGGACAACGTCGGCTTCTTCTCGGTGGACGACATCAGCACGCTCCCCGACCCGGAGCTCTACGACCGGCTGCTGTCCCAGTTCCCCCGCTGGGTCACCGCCGCCCGCCGGGCCGGCATCCTGGCGTAGGCGGCCCGGGGCGGGGGGAAGACGGCGACCGGGCGGTCGTCCAGGGCGCCGTCCTCGGCGTCGCCCGGCGGGCGGGGGCTTGACGACGGACCCTACAGGTTGTTGAGGCTGGTGTGGTTCCACCAGCCCTGCCGGCCGGCGGTGAAGGCGACCTTGCGGGAGCCGATGGTGCCCTCGTAGGACTGGCCCTTGGTCAGGGGGCTCTTGGTGACGACGCCCTTGGGGTCCTTGATGGCCGGGATGGTGACGGCGGCGGCGTGGTCGAGGTCGGTCTGCTGGAAGCCGGTGGGCTGGACGGTGGTGATGACCTCGTCCCAGTTGGGGGAGGCGGCGAGCTGGTGGGCGAGGTGGATCTCGTCGCCCTGGCCGAAGGCGAGATAGGTGAGGTAGTCGGGGTAGGCGGTGGCGTTCAGCGGCTGGTAGAGGACGACGTCCTCCTTGCGGCAGGTGGCGGTGGTCTCGTCGAGGATCTTGGTGAAGGTCCGGCTGCCGGAGCTGTCCACGGTCACCCGTTCGAGCTCCACCGGCAGCGAGGTGCGGGTGCCGTCGACGATCTCCTGGAGCGGCCAGTGGCCCTCGGAGAAGAGCGAGTAGTAGACCTGCTTGTCCTCGTTCTCGCCGAGGTCCTTGAGGTAGGTGTCGCGCAGCGTCTGGGCCAGGCCGAACCTGCTGATCAGCTGGAAGGCGTGGACGGGGACGAAGTAGAGCGGGAGGTGGTAGACGAAGACGGTCTTGGTGCCGATGAGGAGGAAGCGGTGGCCGTGCCGTGGCGGGGCGTCGGCCTCCTCGGGCTGGGCGAGCACGTCGGGGGTGGTCATGGGGGCCTCCTCGGGGACGGGACCCGGCCGGCCGGGCGGCCGGCGGCGGGCCCCCAGGGTGGCAGATCGGGTACGACCGGCCGCCCCGTCGCGCGGTGGGTTCGCGAGCTTCACCCGGACGCGCTGTCACGGAAGCCCCGGATCACGGCGCCGGGCCCGGCTCCGGGGCCAGCCAGCCGAGCGCCGTCAGGGCCGCGTGGATGGCGGCCGCGCCGGGCAGGCCGGGGCGCAGCACCCGGGGGTCCCCGGCGAGGGCGGTGAGCAGGGCGGGCTCGGCGCCGCCGACCACCACCGCGTGGGCGCCGAGCGTGTACAGCGAGAGGTCGTTGCGGGAGTCGCCGGCCACCAGGACGTCCTGCGGCCGCCAGCCGTGCTTGCCGGCCAGGGCGCGCACGGCGTTGCCCTTGGACGCCGCGGGCGGCAGGACGTCGAAGTAGCGGTCCCCGGAGTACACCCAGGCGCAGCCGAGCGCCCCGACGGCGGCGGTGAGCTCGTCGGTGAGGTGACGCGGCGCCAGGCGGTAGGAGCAGCGGCCGGCCTGGAGGACGTCGTGCTGGTAGGCGAGGTCCGGGAAGCGGGCCAGCGCGGCGCGCACCCGGCCCGCTCCCGGCCAGCCGGTCCGCAGACGCTCCTGCAGGGCGTGGACGGGGGTGAAGTCCGTGCCGTCGGCGACGGTGGCGCCGACGTCGGCGATGATCCACCGGGGCCGCGGGACGAGCGGGTCGCGCAGGACCTCGCGGACCGAGGCGAGGCTCCGGCCGGTGGCGAAGACCGGGGTCACCTCGGGGTGGTGGCGCAACGCGTCCCGTAGCAGCCGCCGCTGGTCCGGGCTGCCGCCGAGCAGGGTGCCGTCCAGATCGGTGACCAGAATCCTCGACATCGGAGGACGCTAACACGGTCCCGGGCCGCGGTGAAGTGTGCACCTCAGCGGCGGTCGGCCCGCTGCACCGGCGCCCGCCGCTGCCCGTTCCCCGCCGTTCCCCGCCCGCAGCGGAGCCCGTCGGTGCACTCCTGGCTCTCCGTACACCGCCGGGCGGCCCTGGGCATGGCCGTCGCGGGGGCGCTTCACCACCGTGACGGTGGCCGGCCTGGTCTCCGCGCTCACCTGGCGGGCGGCGCGCTCCAGGCGTCGGCTCGCGCTGGCGATGCCGCCCGGCCTCGGCGGCAGCGGGCAGGGCACCAACCCGGAGCAGCTGTT
>NZ_JBEOSF010000040.1:0-84936 GCF_040302725.1 Kitasatospora sp. NPDC097605
GGACGCGGCCACCGAGCCCGGCCCCGAGGAAGTGCGGGCACTCCTGAAGCGCAGCCGCAGCGACCTGTCCGCGGCCTCGCTCGGTTCGAGCGAGGGCCGCCGGCTACCGCTGGGGTTCGCCGTAGGGAAGTCGGCGGGGTCAACTTCCTGGGCCACCGGGAAAGCGCGGAGCAGGAAGTCGGTCTGGTCGACTTCCTGCTCCGGGGTGGCTACTGGGGTGTGTGGTGGTGGTTGTCGGGGTTGGTTTCGGGGCTGAAGTGGCCGGCCTGGCGGGCGATCCAGGTGTATTCGGGGGTGCCGTCGGGGGTGGTGCGGAGTTCCCAGCGGCCGTGGCGGGTGATGGGCGGCGGGGGCGGGCCGACCTTCAAAGCCGTGATGACGCCGGTGACGACGGTGGTGAGGGCGAGGGCGAGGAGGACGGCGAAGGCGGTGCCGATGAGGAAGCCGGTCACTTTCGGCTCGCTTCGCGGAGGAGTTCGAGGAGGTTGAGGAGGGTGGGGAGGGGGGTCTCGCCGAAGTCGACGGTGGTGCCGTTGACGGTGGCGGAGTCCCACCGGATGCCGAACGGCTCGCCGAGGTCGTGGAGTTCGCGCAGGAGGTAGGTGACCTCGATGGCGGTGTAGGTGCGCAGGATGGGGTCGTTGGGGGTGATGGGGGTGTTCACGCGGCGGCGTCCAGCTCGAACCAGGTGACCTTGCCGGTCTTGGTGGGATGGGCGCCGGAGCGGTGGGTGAGGGCGTGGACGAGGTGGAGTCCGCGCCCGGACTCCGCGTAGGGGTCCGCACTCGGACGGGGCTCGGGGAGGGTGGGGCAGTCGTCGCAGACGGCGACGCGCAGGACGGTGGGCCGCAGGGAGACGAGGACGGCCGGGGCGGGGCAGCCGCCGTGCTGCCAGGCGTTGATGAAGAGTTCCTGGAAGGCGAGTTCGGCGTCGCCGATGGCCTCGGGCGGCCAGTCGGCGGTGTGGAGGATGGAGCGCAGCTCGGCGCGGATGGCGGAGCAGTCGGGCGGGTTGAGGGCACGCACGAGAAACCTCCGTGGTGAGAGGCGAGGGGGAGGGGTGTCGACGGATGCGTCGCCGTGAACTAGGCCAGCCCGGACCTGGCTGCTCTGCGGTGCGAAGTGGGCAGCATGCGCCTACTGCCCCAGGGAACAGGCATTACTGACGAACCGTCGGATCGTTGTGAGATCGACCATAGCGCAGCTCGCCACAAATTTGTGGCGAGCTGCTGGAAGTTCCCTCTTACGTGGCTCTAGCCCCGAATGGCTCAGCACGGCACCCGCGCGGCAGACTGATCCCCACGCCCGCAGAGAGGACGTCATGGCCCTTCGATCGAACCCCACTCTTCGCCAGCGTCGGCTCGGGGTCGAGTTGCGGAGAATGCGGGAGCAGGCAGGCTTCGGAGGCAGTCAACTCGCCCGCGCCATCGGCGCCACCCCGGCTCAGATCACCCAGATGGAAGCCGGCAAGACCGGCATCAGTGTCGAGCGCCTGCGCACGATCGCCGCGACGTGCATGTGCGTCAATGAGCCGTTGATCGATGCCCTCGCGGAGATCATCACCGAGCGCGGCAAGCCCGGTTGGTGGGAGGAGTATCGAGACGCCCTGGCGACGGACTTCCTCGAGAACGCCGAACTCGAAGGCCACGCGAACCGGCTCGTGACCTATACCGTGACCTTCGTCCCCGGGCTGCTCCAGACCAGCGGCTACGCATCCGCGGTGTTCGGCAACTCCATCCCGCCATTGCCGCACCATGAGGTCGACCTGCGAACGGTCTTTCGCATGCGGCGACAACAAGTAGTCCGCTCCGGTGCCGTTCCGTACACCGCGTACATCCACGAGGCGGCCCTGCGGATGCGGTTCAGTGGAGCAGAGGTCTTCACTGATCAGCTTGACGCACTTCTTGAGGTCTCCGAAGGATCGACAATCTCTGTCCGGGTCGTTCCGTTCGCCGTGGACGGCCTACCAAGCCCCAGCGAGAACTTCACCTATGCCGAAGGGTCGATCCCTGAGCTGGATACCGTCCAGATCGACACAGGTCTCGGCTGTCAGATCTTCGATGCCCCGGCCCACGTGGCAAAGTTCCGGGCCGTCCTCGCGCAGATGGAGTCGAACTCCCTCTCCGAGGAGAAGTCCCGTGACCTCATTCAGTCGATCAAGAAGGAAGCGGGACGGCGTGGCTAGCCCGACCTGGCAGAAGTCCAGCTACTCAGGGGCCAACAACGACTGTGTCGAGGTCCGCACAACAGCTGGACTGGTTGAACTGCGCGAATCAGAGGACCCTTGCGTCATAGTCCGCCCGCCTCTCATCGCTCTCGCTGGTCTTATCGACGCCATCAAGGCCGGTGAGCTGGACCACTATGCGTGACCTCGGTGGCCCCTCGCTCGGAGCCGAGCGAGGGGCCACTGGTTCGGGCTCGGGGTGGTTTCCAGTGTTGGAAACGTCAAGTCCTTGCCCGCCTCCCTTCGGGCTCGGGAGCATTGCCTGAACACCGAGCCATCGAGGAGGCGGCAGTGGAGCTGACGCGGCTTGTGGGTTCCTGTGACGACGGCGATTGCCCGACCCTGTACCTCACGGATCGGGGCACCCTCGCCGTGCAGGGTGCCCCGATCACCGAGCACGGCCTGCGGATTCCTGGTCACGAGACCCTGGTCGAAATTCCTGTCGAACTCGTCCGAAAGGCTGTCCGTGACAATTTCATCTAGGACCCTCGGGGAGTGCTTCTCGTCCTTCGAGCGGACGGCGTTCCGGCTGGAGACCCTCGACGACTACAGCCGGTCCGGCGGGGTGGACGCCTACCACGCGTTCCTCGCCGGTGGGGAGCAGCCTGCGGAGTACAAGGCCGCCGGCTGGGTGGCGACGGTGGCCGAGGCCACCGGCGCGGGGAAGCGCATGTATCGGGTCCACGTCCTCGCGCGGCCGCTCACCGATTACCTCCGGTTCGAACTCGAGTGGGGCTACCACCGCAACATGGCGGCCGGTGAGGAGTTCTTCATCCTGGACACCACCGATCGGCCGAACCCGATCCCGCAGGCTCCGGACTTCTGGCTGTTCGACGACGAGACGGTGGCCGCCATGAACTATGACGGCCACGGCAAGTACCTCGGTGCCGACTTCCCCGACAACAGCCGACTCACCGAGTTCAGGGCATACCGAGACACGGCGATGGCGCACGCCGTTCCGTTCACGGAATGGTGGGCCCAGTACGGCGCGTGTGACCGCCGCCCTCTCAGGTGACGGGATGCGCCGCCTGATCGAAGGCATTCGGGACGACTTCTTGAGGGAACAGGAAAGCGGCTCGTAACGACCTCTCCCTACTCCTACGTTAAGTGCCGCTCGACGCGAGCCACAGTGGCTCCCGTTGATCCACAAGGACGTTGGAGGATCATCGTGTTCAAGCGTGGGGCAGTCGCCGTGGCGGCGATCGTGCTGTGTGGGCTCGGCGGGGGTGTGGCGCTCGCGCAGGGGGCGGAGGGTGGTGGTGGCCGGCCGGGTGCGCCGTACACCTCGGAGGCGTGGATCGGGCACGAGTCCCACCGTGTCTTGGAGGGATGCAGCGGTTCGGCGCTCTCCTGCTTCTAGCCGCCCCTACTCCGGGGCAGGGGCGGCGGCTTCCAGGTCCTCCACGGTGCCGGACATGATGGTCCGCACGTGCTGGGTGATGTGGCCAGTGGGCCAGTCCCACCAGGACACGGCGAGGAGGCGGGTGATCTCCTCCTCGCTGTAGCGGTGGCGGATGAGGCGGGCGGGGTTGCCGCCGGCGATGGCGTAGTCGGGGACGTCGGTGGTGACCACGGAGCCGGTGGCGATGACGGCGCCGTGGCCGATGCGGACGCCCGGCATCACCGTCACGCCGTGGCCGAACCAGACGTCGTTGCCAACCACCGTGTCGCCCCGGTTCGGGAGGTCGGTGAGCAGGTCGAAGTGGGCGGCCCAGTCCCCGCCCATGATGGGGAAGGGGAAGGTCGACGGGCCGTCCACGCGGTGGTTGGCGCCGTTCATGATGAACCGCACGCCCGTGCCCAGGGCGCAGTACCTGCCGATGACCAGCCGCTCCGGGCCGTAGTGGTACAGCACGTTGCGGGTCTCGAACGCGGTCGGGTCGTCCGGGTCGTCGTAGTAGGTGAACTCGCCCACCTCGATGAGCGGGGACGTCACCAGGGGCCGGAGCAGCACCACGCGGGGCTGCTCCGGCATCGGGTGGAGGACCGCCGGGTCGGGCTCAGGCGCCACTGTCGGCCTCGAACCGGATCACCACGGCCTTGGACGTGGGCGTGTTGCTGATGTCGGCGGTGGAGTCCAGCGGGACCAGGACGTTGGTCTCGGGGTAGTACGCGGCCGCACCGCCCCGCGCCACCGGGTAGTGGACGACGCGGAAGTGCGGGGCGCGGCGCTCCACACCGTCCTTCCACTCGCTGACCAGGTCGACGTACTGGCCGTCGGAGAGCCCCAGTTCGATGGCGTCGGCCGGGTTGACCAGGACGACGCGGCGGCCGCCCTGGATGCCGCGGTAGCGGTCGTCCAGGCCGTAGATGGTGGTGTTGTACTGGTCGTGCGAGCGCAGCGTCTGGAGGAGGAGCCGGCCCTCCGGCACCTCCGGCGCCGTGAGCGGGTTGACCGTGAAGTTGGCCTTGCCGGTCGCCGTGGGGAAGGTGCGGGAGTCGCGGGGGCCGTGCGGGAGGGTGAAGCCTCCGGGGCGGCGGACCTTGTCGTTGTACTGCTCGAACCCGGGGACGACCCGGGCGATCCGGTCGCGCAGGGTGTCGTAGTCGGCCGCGAAGTCCTCCCACGGCACGGTGTCCTGCGGACCGAGGACGGCGCGGGCGAGGCGGCAGACGATGGCGGTCTCGGAGAGCAGGCCGGGCGCCGGCGGGCGCAGGCCGCCGCGCGAGGAGTGGACCTGGCCCATCGAGTCCTCGACGGTGACGAACTGGGCGCCGCGCGCGGTGACGTCCCGGTCGGTGCGGCCCAGGGTGGGCAGGATCAGGGCGCGGGCGCCGGTGATCACGTGCGAGCGGTTGAGCTTGGTGGAGACGTGCACCGTGAGCCGGCAGCGGCGCATCGCGGCCTCGGTGACCTCGGTGTCCGGGGTCGCGGCGACGAAGTTGCCGCCCATCGCGAAGAAGACGCCGATCCGGCCGTCCCGCATGGCGCGGATGGTGTCGACGGAGTCCAGGCCGTGCTCGCGCGGCGGTTCGAAGGAGAACTCCCGGCCGAGCGCGTCCAGGAAGGCGGTGGTGGGCCGCTCGAAGATGCCCATCGTCCGGTCGCCCTGGACGTTGCTGTGCCCGCGCACCGGGCAGACGCCCGCGCCCGGGCGGCCCACGTTGCCGCGCAGCAGCAGGAAGTTGACCACCTCGCGGATGGTCGGCACGGCGTGCTTGTGCTGGGTGAGGCCCATCGCCCAGCAGACGATGACCTTCTCGGAGGCGAGGACCAGCCGGCCCAGCTCCTCGATCTGCGACCACGGCAGCCCGGTGGCGGCGAGCACCTCCTCGCGGGAGGTCGACGCGGCCTCGGCGGCGAACTCCTCGAAGCCGTGGCAGTGCTCCTCGACGAAGGCGTGGTCGACGGCGTCCTTCTCCAGCAGCAGTTGGTTGAGCGCGCGGAACAGGGCGAGGTCGCCGCCGAGCCGGATCTGCAGGAAGAGGTCGGTCAGCTTGGTGCCGTGGCCGACCAGGCCGCGCGCCTGCTGCGGGTTCTTGAACCGCTCCAGGCCGGCCTCGGGCAGCGGGTTGACGCTGACGATGGTCGCCCCGGCGCGCTTGGCCCGCTCCAGGGCGGAGAGCATCCGGGGGTGGTTGGTGCCCGGGTTCTGGCCCGCGACGATGATCAGATCGGCCTGGTAGAGGTCCTTGAGGCTGACGCTGCCCTTGCCGACGCCGAGCGTCTCGGTGAGCGCCGAGCCGGAGGACTCGTGGCACATGTTGGAGCAGTCCGGCAGGTTGTTGGTGCCGAGCCGGCGGGCGAACAGCTGGTAGGCGAACGCCGCCTCGTTGCTGGTCCGGCCCGAGGTGTAGAAGGCGGCGCCGTCCGGGGTGTCCAGGGCGCGCAGCTCCTCGGCGATCAGCGCGAAGGCGTCGTCCCAGGAGACGGGGGCGTAGTGGGTGGCGCCCTCGTCGAGGAACATCGGCTGGGTGAGCCGGCCCTGCTGGCCGAGCCAGTAGCCGGAGCGCTCGGCCAGCTCGGCGACCGGGTGGGCGGCGAAGAACTCGGCGCGGATCCGGCGCTCGGTGGCCTCCTCGGCGACGGCCTTGGCGCCGTTCTCGCAGAACTCGGCGGTGTGTGTCTTCCCGGGCTCCGGCCAGGCGCAGCCGGGGCAGTCGAAGCCGTCGGGCTGGTTGATCTTGAGCAGGGTGCTGAGGGTGCGGCGGGCGCTCATCTGCTCGGTGGCCATCCGCAGGCTGTGGCCGACGGCGGGCAGCCCGGCGGCCGCGTGCTGGGGCGCCGACACCCGGGGGGCGTCCTGCGCCGGGTCGCTCTGCGGGGCCTGCTTGGCCATGACTGCGCTCCTCGGCTGTGCGGGGGCCGCCGCCTCGTCGCGGCGCCTGATCTCATCCTCGCACCTGGGAGGCCGGGGGCGGCAGGGGAGAAACCGGGGGAGGGCGGCCGGAACGGGGGCGCGGATAGAGTGCAGGTGCTTCGACAGGGCCGGGGGTGGGCGGGTGATGGTCGGCGACGTGCTCGATGAGCGGTACCAGCTGGTCGAGCGGCTGGGGCAGGGCGGGTTCGGCGTGGTGTGGCGGGCCTTCGACACCCGGATGCGGCGGCCGGTGGCGGTCAAGGTCATCAACCACCACGGCGAGGACCAGCAGAAGGCGGCGCTGCGGTTCGTCCGGGAGGCCTGCGCGGCCGGCAACCTCTCCCACCCGCACATCGTCACCGTGCACGACCTCGGCGAGGGTGAACTGGCCGGACGGCGGGTGACGTACCTGGTGATGGAGCTGCTCACCGGCCGCACCCTGACCGCCGTGCTGCGGGACGGCCCGGCGGACCCGGCGCAGAGCCTGCGCTGGGGGCGGCAGATCTGCTCCGCGCTGGCCGCCGCGCACGACGCGGGGATGGTGCACCGGGACATCAAGCCCGAGAACATCATGGTCACCGACGCCGGGGTGCTGAAGGTGCTGGACTTCGGCATCGCGCAGCTCGACATCGGGGCGGGCGGGCTGACCACCACCGGCGCGGTCGTCGGCAGCCCCGCGTACATGGCGCCGGAGCGGTGGACCGGGGGCCGGGTGGACGGCCGGGCCGACCTCTACGCGTTCGGCTGCGTGCTGGTGGAACTCTGCACCGGGGCGCGGCCGTTCGGCGGGGACTCGACGCCGGTGCTGATGTACCAGCACCTCAACGAGCCGCCGCCGGCGCTGGATCCGGCGCCGTTCGGGCTGCCGGCGGAGCTGGCGGGGCTGGTCGCGGAGCTGCTGGCGAAGGACCCGGCGCGGCGGCCGGCGGACGCCCGGACGGTGGAGCGGCGGCTGGCGGAGCTGGAGGAGCGGCGGACGGCGGGGCCGGTCGAGCCGGTGCTGCCGCCGCTCACGACTCCGCCGGTGACCGCGCCGCCGGCCCCGCCGGCCCCGCCGGCCCCGCCGCCTTCACCGCTTTCGCCGCAGGAGGCCGTCCGGGCCGCCCTGCGCGAGCGTCGGAACGCCGCTTTCCGGGCGGCGACGGCCGGCGAGTCCGCGCGGCAGCTCCAGGCGGTGGCCCAGGAGGCCGTGGTCGCGCTCGGCGCCACCGACCGCGAGACCCTCAACGCCTGGCGCGACTTCACCTGGTTCCTGAGCCGGGCCGGCGACCTCGACGGCGCGATCCGGCTGCTCTCCACGCTGTCCGAGGACATGCGGCTCGCCCTCGGCCAGGCCGACCCGGACACCCTCGCCGCCCGCTACCACCTGGTGTGGTGCATCGGCGAGAGCGGGGAGACGGTCAGCGCGGTGCGGCGGCTCGTCCAGCTGCTGCCGGACCTGCACGCCACCTGGGGCGGCCACGACCCGCGGGTGCTCAAGGCCCGGCACGACCTGGCGGTGTACACGGCCAACCGGGGCGACCTGGAGGGCGCGGTGCTCCAGCTGCGCACGCTGCTGCCGGACCTCACCCGGGCGCTCGGCGAGCAGCACCCGGCCACCCTCCAGGCCTGGCAGGACCTCTCCGGCTACCAGCGGCGGCTCGCGGCGGCCCCGGCCGGGCGGCCCCGACCCGGCCGCCGCCCGCGGATGCATCCGGGCGAGGCGCTGCTGCTGATCCGCCGCCTGCTGGCCTGGGACTTCACCTCGGACCAGGAGGCCAACGCCTGCCTGACCGCGCTGGAACGCGGCACCGGGATCAAGCAGGTCGGCGACTGGATCCTCGCCGCCCCGGACCACGTCACGGCCGAGGACCTGGTGGAGGAGATCTACGGCCCGTGAGGTGGCGGGCCCGCCGGGAGCCGGTCCCCGTGCGGGCGGGCGGACCGCGGCACAGCGTGAGGGGGTGACGGGCGCGGCGGCTGGACCGGGCCGCCGGGGCCGGGTGGGCGGAGCCGGTCCCCGCGCGGGTGGGTGCGGTGCGGGTGCGGTGGTCAGGCCGGCACCGCCGAGTCGGTGCGGGCGAGGGCGCGGAGGAGGGCGCGGGCGGCGGCGTCGTTCTGGCGGAAGCCGGGGGAGTCGGTGCGGGGGCGGGAGAAGGCGGCGGCGGCGCGGAGGCTGGTGTGCGGGCCGAGGGCGGTGCGCCGGGGATGGGCGTCGCCGTCGAGGGCCGGGTCGAGGACGCGGCTGTCGCCGGGGCGGATGGTGAGCAGGCCCGAGCGGTGGGTGTGGTCGGCGTCGGCGACGACCTCCTCGGTGATCCGCCCGGTGCGGTGCAGATCGCGCAGCAGCGGGTCACGGGTGCGGGCCAGCGCGTGCTTGGGCAGGTACGCCTCGACCAGCGCGGTGGCGGTGACGGTGTGGCCGGGCACGGTGGCGCCGGAGGCCCGCCAGGTGCCGGTGGCCTCGTCGCGCTCGACCCGGATGCCCGCGCCGAGGAAGCGGACCACCCCGGCCTCGGAGAGCGCGAGCAGTTGGCGCAGCCGGAAGCCGGGCGGGCCGGAGGCGAGGTAGCTGAAGTAGCCGAAGAACCACTCGTCGACCTCCTCGGCCACCGAGCGGGCGGTGAGCCGGCCGGAGCCGAGCAGCCGGGGCAGCTGGCCGAAGAGCGAGAGCAGGGCGAGGAAGGCGCCGAGGTCGGCGCTGTGGGCGGGGTCGGCGCGGCGGTCGGCGTCCTCGGCGATGTAGCGGCGCAGGTGGTGCTGGAGCTCCTCGGCGGTGCCGAGTTCCAGCCCGGCGAGCGGGAAGTCGAGGCGTTCCAGGTCGAGCCGGTCGGCCGGGTCGGGGACGGCCCGGGCGACCAGGGCGCGCAGCTCCGGGGAGGCCCACGGCGAGGCGTCGTAGCCGGCCAGGAACTCCGCCCAGGGCAGGGCGGTGCGCTCGGGGTGGGCGTGGAACAGTTCGTGGTAGTGCCCGAAGCCGATGTCCTTGGCCATCAACGGCCAGGCGTCGCGCCGCAGTCCGATCGGCCCGGGCCGGTCGAGCAGGGCGTCGACGGCGGCGGCGTCGAAGAAGCGGGGGAGCGGCGGGCGCGGTCCCCGGAGGCGGTAGTCGGTCTTGGAGTGGTACGGGACGCCGCGCCGCGAGCCGACGTGCAGCACGGGCTCGCGGCCGGAGGGCAGGTAGCGCAGGGCGCCCGCGCCGCCGGCCGGCTCGAAGCGGCCGCCGCGGCCCTCGGTGAGCAGGGAGACCAGGTCGACGAAGGCGAGCCCGAAGCCGCGCAGCACGGTGTGCTCGCCGGGCGCGATGCGGTCGAGGTCGGCGGCCGCGTCGGCGGAGTAGGCGGGCGGCAGGTGGAAGCGGCCGTGCCGGGTGGCGAAGGCGGTGTCGGCGGCGTAGCGGGGGTCGGGGGCGGAGTCGAGGTGGCCCAGGGTGAGCACGACGTGGTCGGCGGTGAGCATCCGGTCGGTGAGGTGGACGTGCTGCGGTCCGTCGGCCGGGCCCTCGACGCGGTGCGCGGTGTCCCGGTGGACGGTGACCGTGATGTGCGGCGGCAGGTCGGCGACGGCGCGCCGGAACACCCAGTCCAGGTAGGCGCTCTGGGCCCGCCGGGTGGGGAAGTCGGTGGGCGCCAGGGTGCGCAGCTCGGCCCTGACGTCCGGGTCGGTGATCTCCCGGTACGGGGCGAACTCCTCCACGGAGGCGGCCCATTCGGCGAGCGAGGGGCCGGGGCGGACCGGTCCGTCGATGGTGGAGCGCTCGTCGGTGAACATGGTGACGTCCTCGGCCATCGAGTTCATCCGCAGCAGCGGGGACTGCTCGTGGCGCCAGATCCGGCCCCCGCCGGGCGGGTGCGGGTCGACCAGGTGGATGTGCAACGGCCGGTCGGCGGGCAGCAGTTCGGGCGCGTTGGCGGCGATCCGCTCCAGCACGCCGGTGCCGCGCGGCCCGGCGCCGACGATGACGAGGGCGGCGCTCACCGGGCCGGCCCTTCGGCCGGGGCGTCGGCGGCGGCGCGCAGCCGCCGGTACCCGGCGCGGGCCTTCTGCAGCGGGGTGGGCGGCAGCCCCTCGCGGGTGGCGCCCTTGGCGTAGTGCCGCTCCACGTAGTACTGCCCGACCGACAGCACCGTGGTGATCACGATGTACCAGATGGTGGCGACCATCAGCATCGGGATGACCTGGTAGGACTGCAGGTAGACCAGCTGGACCGAGTAGAGCAGGTCGGAGACGGCCAGCACGCTGATGATGCTGGTCCCCTTGAGCGCGCTGATCAGCATGTTGCCGGCGGTCGGCACGATCGAGCGCATCGCCTGCGGGACGACGATCCGGCGCAGCACCCGCCACCGGCCGAGACCGAGCGCGGAGGCGGCCTCCAGCTGGCCGCGGTCGACGGAGAGGATGCCGCCGCGCACCACCTCGGCGGCGTACGCGGCCTCCAGCAGGGTCAGGCCGACGACGGCGGTGAGGGTCGGGCCGAACAGGTTGACGGTGCGGACGGTGAGGAACTCCGGGCCGAACGGGATGCCGAGGCCGAGCGTCGGGTAGAGGGCGCCGATGTTGAAGAAGAGCAGCAGCTGCACCAGGGCCGGGGTGGAGCGGAAGATCCAGATGTAGACCCAGCTGAGCGTGCGCAGCACCGGGTTGGCGGACAGCCGCATGGTGGCGAGGAGGGTGCCGAGCAGGAAGCCGAGGCCGAGGGTGACGGCGGTCAGCCAGAGGGTCAGGGTCAGGCCGTTCAGGACGGAGGCGGCGGTGAACCAGTCGGCGACCACGTCCCACTGGAACGCCTTGTTGCGGGCCAGCGAGTTGGCCACCATCGCGAAGAGCAGCAGGGCGACGGCGGCGGAGACCCACTGGCCGGGGCGGCGTCGGGGGACGATCCGGGCGGTGGCGGCCGCGGCGTCGGGGACGGCCGAGGGCGGCGGGGTGGCGGTTCCGGCGAGGGGGCGGGCGGGGGCGGGCAGGACGTCCGGCGGGGTGGCCATGCGGAGGCTCCAGGCGGGAGGGCGGAGATGCGCGCGGGCGCACGGGGCGTGGGTACGGCGTGGTCACGTACGGCCGTTGCGGCCGGCCCGCGTCCCTCAACGCGGCCGGCGGTGCACTGCACTCCGCTTTCGATCGTACGCGTGAGCGATCGGCGGGTGTCAAGGGCGGGAGGCCCGGTCCGGGCGGGGTCCCGGGACGCTTCGCGGGGCGACAGGAGATCGCAACACGGCGGCAATGGAGGGTGGTTGACGCCGTGCGCGGTTCGCTGCTCAACTTGAGGCCATGTACGCCGAGCAGCCCCTGGTCACCCGCGACCACATCGACTTCGGTCGGGTGTGGTCCGCGGCGTGTCGCGGCTGACCCGGCAGCGGGCCGTCCGTCCGGCCCCGTCCTCCCTCGCGGGGACCTCCCTCGGTGCCCCGTCCCGGGCCGGGAGAGCCGTCACCTCCTGACGGCTCGTCATCCGCGCGCTGCCGCCCCCTTCCCCTCCTCACCGCGTTGCGCTCCGGCATTCCCCGTCCGCCCGCGGGCCGTCACGTGCCCGCCGCCGCCCTCACCGGCCCCACCGCCCGCTCCGCACAGGGCTCTCTCCGGTCTGCCCACCCGCAGCCCACCGGACCGCGTACGACCCGAAAGGTTCCGCCATGCCCGTCGAATTCCTCGGCATCGCCGCCACCGCCGACGGTTCCGAGACCACCGCGCGCACCACCGCCGCGTTCGACCGCGACTACACCCTGCGGCTGGCCCGCGCCCACGAGGACCACGGCTGGGACCGCGTGCTGTTCGCCTACGGCTCCGGCGCCCCCGACCCGGCGCCCGCCGCCGCGTTCCTGGCCTCGCACCTCGACACCCTGCAGATCCTGCTCGCCCACCGCCCGAACGTCTCGTACCCGACCTTCGCCGCCAAGACCTTCGCCACCCTGGACCGGATCAGCCGGGGCCGGCTCACCGTCCACTTCATCACCGGCGGCAGCGACCACGAGCAGCAGCGCGAGGGCGACTTCCTCACCAAGGACGAGCGGTACGCCCGGACCAGGGAGTACATCGGGATCGTCAAGAAGGCCTGGACCAGCCGGGAGCCCTTCGACCACGAGGGCGCGCACTACCGCTTCAACGACTTCGTCTCCGACGTCTTCCCCGTGCAGCAGCCGCGCCCGGGCGTCTCCTTCGGCGGTTCCTCGGCGGCGGCGTACGCGGCCGGCGGTGCCGAGGCGGACGTCTACTGCCTCTGGGGCGAGCCGCTGGCCCGCACCGCCGAGCAGATCGAGCGGGTGAAGGAGGCGGCGCGGGCCGCCGGGCGCGAGGACGTGCCGCGGATCCAGGTGGCGTTCCGGCCGATCATCGCGCCGACCGAGGAGCTGGCCTGGGAGAAGGCGCACCGGACGGTGGACGCGATCCGGGCCCGCCGGGAGGGCGGCGAGCTGATCCGCCGGGGCCGTCCGGCCGGTACGGCTCCGGAGAACGCCGGTTCGCAGCGGCTGCTGGAGATCGCCGAGGCGGGCGAGCGGTACGACCGGGCGCTGTGGACGCCGACCGCCGCCGCCACCGGCGGGGCGGGCAACTCCAACGCGCTGGTCGGCACCCCGGAGACGGTCGCCCAGGCGCTGCTCGACTACTACGACCTGGGCGTGGACATCCTCTCCGCCCGCGGCTACCACCTGGTGGACGACGCGATCGACTTCGGCCGGTACGTGATCCCGATCGTCCGCGAGGAGGTCGCCAAGCGGGACGCCGCCAAGGCCGCCGCCGAGGCCGACAGGACCGAGCAGGCCGAGCGCGACCGGCACCAGCTGATCGCGGTCCAGGCGTGACGGGCCCGACCGGGGCGCCGGCGCCGGCCCCGGCCGTCGAGGTCCGCCGGGTGCGCATCGACGACCCGCTCGCCGAGCCGCTGGTGCGCGAGCTGACCGAGGAGTACGTCCGCCGCTACGGCCCCGGGGCGCACGAGGAGATGACCCGCTACCCGGCGGACAGCTGGGCCGAGTCGCACGGCGGCGTCCTGCTGCTCCTGCTGGAGGACGGCGAGCCGGTGGCCGGCGGCGCGTACAAGCGCCTCGACGACCGGACGGCCGAGCTGAAGCGGATGTGGACGCACTCGGCGCACCGCCGCCGGGGCCTGGCCACCCGGGTGCTGGCCGAGCTGGAGCGGACCGCCGCCGCGGCCGGCTACCACCGGATCTTCCTCACCACCGGTCCGCGCCAGCCCGAGGCCAGGAACCTCTACCTGGCCAATGGCTACACCCCGCTGTTCGACGTCGCCGCCGACCCCCTGACGATCGGCCCGCTGCCGTTCGAGAAGCACCTCCGCTGATCCGCCCCGCACCGTCCGAAAGGCACCCGTTCCCGTGAGAACCACCACCGTCCGCCGTCGCCTGCTCGCGGCCACCGCCCTGCTGCCGGTCCTGGCGCTGGCCGCGTGCGGCTCGGACCCGAAGCCCGCGGCCGCGGCGGGCCCCGGGCGGCAGGCTGTCTCCGCCGCCGCCGAGGACGTCGTCTCCGGCCTCAAGAAGTCGGACACCGCCGCCGCGCTGCTGCCCGCCGACGTCCGGTCCGCCGGGACGGTCAAGTTCGGCTCCTCGATCGGCACCCCGCCCTCCGCCTTCTACGCCGACCAGGCCACCAAGAAGGCGGCCGGCCTGGACATCGACTTCGCCGACGCGGTGGCCAAGGTGCTCGGCCTGACCGTGCAGCGCGAGGAGGCGGCGTTCGAGACCATCCTGCCCGCGCTCGGCAGCGGCAAGTACGACGTCGGCACCGGCAACTTCGGGGTCACCGAGGCCCGGCTGAAGACGATCGACTTCGTCACCTACATCGACGACGGCCAGGGCTTCGCGGTCAAGAAGGACAACACGTCCGTCCAGCCGGTCACCGACCTGGTCCAGCTCTGCGGGCTGACCATCGGCACCGGGGCCGGCACCACCTTCGAGACGACGCTCAACGCGAAGAAGAACGTCTGCACCGACGCCGGCAGGAAGCCCTACGAGGTCAAGGCGTTCAGCGACAACGGCGCCACGCTGACCAGCCTCCAGCAGGGCCGGGTGGACATCCTCATGTCCACCATCAACGGCCTGCGCTACCAGGCGTCCCAGGAGGCCTCGGGCACCCAGTTCCTCGGCGAGTTCCACCGCCTCGACGTCGGCTTCGCCTTCAAGAAGGGCTCCCCGCTCGCCCCCGCGTTCCAGGCGGCCGTCAACGAGCTGATCAAGGACGGGACGTACGAGCGGATCCTCCGCAAGTGGGGGGTGACGGACTCGGCCGTCAAGGAGTCCCTGATCAGCCCGCCCGAGCACAAGTGACCGCCCGAGCACACGCGACCCCCTGTCCAGGGCCCGTTGGGAGGAGTCCCCCATGAGCACCACCACCGCACTCGTGAAACCCGGCGGCAGACCCTCAGCCGCCGCCCCGGCCGCCCCGCTCGACCTCGGCGAGCTGGCCGGCCTGCGCACCGTCCGCGCCCGGTACCCCTGGCGCTGGGCGGCCGGCCTCGCCACCCTCGTCGTGCTGGCCCAGTTCGCCCACGGCCTGGCCACCAACCCCGGCTGGGACTGGGCGACCTTCCGGCTGTTCTTCTCCGCCGACACCATCCTGCGCGCGGTCGGCCGGACCGTCGAACTCACCGTCTACGGCACCGTGCTGGGCTTCCTGCTGGGCGCCGTGGTGGCCGCGATGCGGCTCTCCCGCAGCGCGATCCTGCAGTCCGTCGCCTGGGCGTACGTCTGGGTGTTCCGCTCGATCCCGCTGATCGTCCAGCTGGTCTTCTGGTTCAACCTCTCCTACCTCTACAAGCGGTTCGGCTTCGGCATCCCGTTCGGTCCGACCTTCGGGGACTTCGAGACGGTCGGCGTGCTGGGCGCGCTCGGCGCCGCGGTGCTCGGCCTCGGGCTGCACCAGGCCGCGTTCGCCGCCGAGATCATCCGCGGCGGTGTGATCGCCGTCGACCCCGGCCAGCGCGAGGCCGCCGCCGCGCTCGGCGTACCGCGCTGGCGGCAGGCCCGGCGGATCGTCCTGCCGCAGGCCATGCGCGGCATCCTGCCGGCCGCCGCCAACGAGGTGATCTCGCTGTTCAAGGGCACCTCGGTGGTCTACGTGATGGCCATCGGCGAGCTCTTCTACCAGGTGCAGGTGGTCTACGGCCGCACCGGCCGGGTGGTGCCGATGCTGATGGTCGCCACCGTCTGGTACGTGCTGCTCACCACCGTGCTGTCGATCGGCCAGTACTACGTCGAGCGCTACTTCGCCCGGGGCGCCGACCGCACGCCGCCGCCCACCCCGCTCCAGCGGGCCCGGGCGCTCGTCCGGGGCCTGCGCGCCCGCACCGCCACCGCCGCCGCCACCGGAGGACGCTCGTGACCACCCTCGCCGAGGAACCCGCCGCCGAGCGGACCGCCGAGCCGGAGCGGCCGCCCATGGTCCAGGTGCGCGGCCTGTGGAAGAACTTCGGCCCGAACGCCGTGCTGCGGGGCGTCGACCTCGACGTGCCGGCCGGCTCGGTGACCGTGGTGCTCGGGCCGTCCGGCTCCGGCAAGTCCACCCTGCTGCGCTCGATCAACCACCTGGAGAAGGTGGACCGCGGCTTCGTCGCGATCGACGGCGAGCTGATCGGCTACCGCCGCTCCGGGGACCGGCTGCACGAGCTCAAGGAGCGCGAGGTGCTCCGGCAGCGGACCAGCATCGGCTTCGTCTTCCAGAACTTCAACCTCTTCCCGCACCTCACCGTGCTGGAGAACCTCGTCGAGGCCCCGGTCGGCGCGCTGCGCCGGCCGAAGGCCGAGGCCCGGGCCCGCGCCCTGGAACTGCTCGAACGGGTGGGCCTGGCCGAGAAGGCGGACGCCTACCCCCGCCAGCTCTCCGGCGGCCAGCAGCAGCGGGTGGCGATCGCCCGGGCGCTGGCGCTGGACCCGAAGGTGCTGCTGTTCGACGAGCCGACCTCGGCGCTCGACCCGGAGCTGGTCGGCGAGGTGCTGGACGTCGTCAAGGACCTCGCCCGGAGCGGCACCACGATGATCGTGGTCACCCATGAGATCGGCTTCGCCCGCGAGGTCGCCGACACCGTGGTCTTCATGGACGGCGGCGTGGTGGTCGAGCAGGGCCCGCCGCGCGAGGTCCTCGACGAGCCGCGGCACGAGCGGACCAAGGCCTTCCTGGCCAAGGTCCTCTGACTCACCACCCCCCCTCTCACCGGCAGGAGTCCCGCCATGTCCCTACCCCGTCGCGCCCTCGTGACCGCCGCCGCGCTCGTCGCCGCCCTCACCCTGGCCGCCTGCGGCAGCTCCTCGGACGCCGCGGCGGACCTCGCCCCCGCGAAGGGCAGCACCGCGCCGAACGGCGCCACGGTGAACCTGACGCCCCAGCAGAACCGGGTGACCACGCCCAAGGTGGACGCCCTCGCGGCGCTGGTGCCGGAGGAGATCAGAAAGCGCGGCAAGCTGACCGTGGTCGACTCGCTCGGCACCACGCCGCCGCTGGACTTCTACGCCAACGACGACAAGACGATCATCGGCGTGGAGCCGGACATCGCCTCGCTGATCGGCAATGTGCTCGGCCTCGACATCGAGTTCAACCCGGTCTCCTGGGAGAACATCTTCGTCGGCCTGGACAGCGGCAAGTACGACGTCGGCCTCTCCAACATCACCGTCACCGAGGCCCGCAAGGAGAAGTACGACTTCGCCACCTACCGCCTGGACATCCTCGGCTTCGAGGCGAAGAAGGGCAGCGGCTGGAAGATCACCGGCCCCAAGGACATCGCCGGGCGGACCGTCGCCGTCAGCTCCGGCACCAACCAGGAGAAGCTGCTCGTCTCCTGGAACGAGGAGAACGTGCGCAACGGCCTCAAGCCGGCCGACATCAAGTACTTCCAGAGCTCCTCGGACTACTACCTGGCGCTCTCCTCCGGCCGGATCGACATCTACGTCGGCCCCAACCCGGTGACCGCCTTCCACGCCGTGCAGACCGGTGAGACCGAGGTGATCGGCACCTACTCGGGCGCCGGCGCCGCGGTGCTCGGCAAGATCGGCGCCACCACCAGGAAGGACAACGGCCTGGTCAAGGCGTTGAACGGGGCGATCAACGAGGTGATCGGGAACGGCACCTACGCCCAGGTGCTGAAGCGCTGGGGACTGGACGCCGAGGCCGTGCAGACCTCCGAGATCAACCCGGTCGGCCTGCCGAAGACGTGACGCGTGCCCGCCGCAGACCCCGGTCCCGCCCCGGGCCCGGGGTAGTTCACCCGAACACCGCTGCCCGCCGCTACCCTGACCCGGGCAGGATGAACGGCGGTCGGATCCGGCGGACTTGTGGGGGAAGGCATGAAGGCGGGCGATGTCGTGGGCGGCCGCTACCGGCTGGACCGGGAGCTCGGCCAGGGCGGGTTCGGCGTGGTCTGGGCCGCCCACGACGAGACCATCGGGCGCGCGGTCGCGCTCAAGGTGCTCTCCGACGAGAAGGCGGGCGACGAGGAGGCGGTCGGCCGGTTCATCCGCGAGGCCAAGACCGTCGGCGGACTGTCCCACCCGCACATCGTCACCCTGTTCGACTACGGGCGGGTGCAGGACGGTGCGCGCTCGACCCACTACCTGGTGATGGAGCTGGTCCGGGGCCGGCCGCTCTCCGCGCTGCTGCGCGACGGGGCCCGCCCGGAGCTGTCGGTCGCCCTGCGCTGGGCGCGGCAGGTCTGCAAGGCGCTGGACTCCGCGCACCGCAGCGGCGTGGTGCACCGGGACATCAAGCCCGAGAACATCATGATCACCGACACCGGTGAGGCCAAGGTGCTGGACTTCGGCATCGCCCGGCTGCTCACCCAGCAGGGCGGCGGGCTCACCTCCACCGGCGTGGTCATCGGCACCCCGGCCTACCTGGCGCCGGAGTGCTGGTCCGGCGAGACGATCGACGGCCGGGCCGACCTGTACGCGCTCGGCGTGATCCTCTACCAGCTGTGCGCCGGCCGCCGCCCGTTCAGCGCCGACACGCCGGTCAGCATGATGTTCAAGCACCTCCACGAGGAGCCCCCGGCCCCCGGCACGCCCGACCCCGCGCTGGACCGGCTGGTCCTCCAGATGCTCGCCAAGAAGCCGGAGGACCGGCCGGCCGACGCCGCCGAGGTCCGCCGCCGGCTGCGCGAGGCCAAGGTCGGCACCGACCCGGAGGCGCTGCGGCAGAAGGCCGATGACGCCTGGCGGCGCGGCGCGGCCGGCTCGCCCGAGCGGGCCGTCGAGCAACTGGTCGCGCTGATCCCGCAGTTCTCCCGGGCCTTCGGGCCGGCCGACCCGCGGACCCTGCGGACCTGCCACGACCTGGCGCTCTGGCTGGCCCGCTCGGGCCGGCCGCGGGCGGCCGTCGCCCTGCTGCGCGAGCTGCTGCCGGTTCTGGACGGCCACCCGCGGGCCCGTGAGGACGTCGGGCGCGACCTGGAGCGCTGGGAGCGGGAGAGCGCCGACGCCGACGCCGAGCAGGACCGGCCGCCGGTGCTCGCCGAACTGCTCGGCGGCACCGCGCAGAGCGGCTGAACCGCGCCTAGCCCTCCGCCGGCTCCAGCACCGCCCGCAGGCGGGCGGTGCGCGGCGAGTCCGGGCCCTCCAGCGCCAGGAGCACCGCCAGCACCTCGGCGGTCTGCGGGTCGTGCAGGGCCGTCGCCGCCGCCATCGCCACGAACTGGTCCACCAGCCACTCGCGCAGCCCGTCCACCGGCAGCGCCCGGCCCTCGTCGAGCCAGGTCAGCGAGGCGCCCTCGACCACCGCGATCCACGAGCGGACCAGCAGCGTCAGCCGCGGCCCGGCCTGCCGCACCCCGAGGTGGCGCAGCGTCCGCCGCAGCGCCGCCCGCCGGACGTCGTCCACGATCGCCGAGGTGCGGGCCGTCTCCACCACCGAGCCGCCGCGCAGCAGCGCCGAGTAGCCGGCGTCGTGCTCGGCGACGAAGGAGAAGTAGTGCTCCAGCACGGCGGACAGCTGCTGGGTCGGGGTGCCGGCGGGCGGCACCGTGAAGCGGCCGGTCAGCTCCTCGGCGGCGCTGCGCAGCGCCGCCTCGTAGAGCTGCTGCTTGCCGCCCGCGAAGTACCGGTAGACCAGCGGCCGGGACGCCCCGGCGGCCTCTGCGACGTCGTCGAGGCCGACCTCCTCGGGCGGTCGGTGTGCGAACAGTTCCAGCGCCACGGCGATCAGCTGCTCGCGCCGTTGCTGCACGGGCAGCCGCCGGTACCCGGCGCGCCGCGGCCGGCCGGCCGGTTCGGGGGCGGATGGAACGGGCACTGAGCTGGCTTCCATGGCGGTCAGCGTAACCGTCCCCGGCCGGATCGGAGGCCGGTCTGCACCGATCTTCCGAACGGGCGTTTGCGCCCTTCCGGAGGCCGCCCGGAGGCCGTTCCGGGATGCCCGTCCCGTACACCTGCCCCGGGCCCGTCCCGGACGCCCGGGACGGCCGGTCCCGGGAGGCGGCCCGGCGGGCCCCGCCCGAGGATGGGACGCAGCACGCCGCCGCACCGAGGAGGCCCGCCGGATGGCGCAGACGCTGGAACGGCCGCCCGGGCCACCCCGGCGGTCCCGGGCGGGCCGGCTGCGCGGGGCGACCGGCGCGCTCCTGGCGTGGGTCCGCTCGGCGCCCGGCACCTACCTGTGGCTGCTGGTGCTGGCGGTCACCAGCTTCGCCGTGGCGCGGATGGACCCGCACACCCTGGACTGGTTCCTGGCCGCCCGCTCGACCAACCTGGAGCACCTGCGCTCCCGCCCGGTGCACGCCCTGGTGGCCAGCGCGCTGTGGACCGAGACGTCGAGCTGGCCGCTCTACGCCGTGCTGTTCACCCTGTTCCACGCCAACGCCGAGCGCTGGCTGGGCACCGCGCGCTGGTTCGTCGTGGCCGCGACCGCGCACGTGCTGGCGACCCTGGTGAGCGAGGGCGTGGTGGCCTGGGGGATCGTCCGGGGCACCCTGCAGCGCGGCATGGCCGAGACGGTGGACGTCGGCGTCTCCTACGCGCTGGCCGGGGTGGTGGCGGTGCTCGCCCACCGGTTCGCCGGCGGCTGGCGGTGGCTGTACGGCGGCGGGGTGGTGGTCTTCTACCTGGTGCCGCTGGTGGTCTCGCACACCTTCACGGACCTCGGGCACTTCAGTGCCGCGCTGATCGGTCTCGCCTTCTTCCCCTTCGCCCGCGGACGGCCCCGGTGGGACCCGGGCCGGGCGCTGCGCCGCCGCCGGCCGGGCCGGGCGGACGGCTGATCCCCGCTGTCCGGCGGCGAATTGGCCGGTCCATGCCACCAGGAGGGGGCTTGCAATCGGCCCGGGCCACGCGATGATGTCCGAATGGTTGAACTGATCAGCTCCGACGGCACCACACCCCGCGGTGTCGCCGACGCCTATGTACGGGACCTCGCCGAGCTCGACCCGCTGACCGCGGTCTATCTGGGCCTGAACCCCGAGGACGACCGCCTTCCCGACCTCTCCCCGGCCGGCGCCGAGGCGGTCGCGGAACTCGGCCGTGCCACCCTGGCCCGGCTCGACGGGGCCGAGGCGGCGCTCGACGCCGCCGAGGCGGCCGGCGCCCCCCGGGACGAGGCCGAACGGCGCTGCGCCCGCCTGCTGCGCGAGCGGCTCACCGCCGAGCTCGCCGTGCACGACGCGGGCGAGCGCTACCGGGCGGTCCACAACCTGGGTTCCCCGGTGCACATGGTCCGCGATGTCTTCACCCTGATGCCCACCGACACCGAGGAGCAGTGGCGGATCCTCGGCCGCCGCCTGGCCCGGGTTCCCGAGGCGCTCACCGGCTACCGCGCCACCCTCGCCGAGGGCGTCGAGCGCGGTCTGCTGTCCGGCCCCCGCCAGGTCACCACGGTGACCGGCCAGCTCGGCGAGTGGCTGACCGGCGAGTCCCCGGCCGGCTGGTTCGGCGACCTGGTCCGGACGGCCCCCGAGGCGCTGCGCGAGGAGCTGGCCGGCCACGCGCTGGCCGCCGCCGAGGCGCTGGCCGCCCTGCGCGACTGGCTGCGCGACGTCTACGGGCCGGCCGCCGCCGACGCGCCCGACACCGTGGGCCGCGAGCGCTACGGCCGCTGGGTGCGCTACTGGACCGGCGCCGACCTCGACCTCGACGAGGCCTACGCCTGGGCCTGGCAGGAGTTCCACGACCTGCTCGCCCAGATGCGGGTCGAGGCGGAGAAGGTGCGGCCGGGCGCGGAGCCGATGGAGGCGATGAAGTGGCTGGAGAGCGACGGCCCCGCGCGGGTCGGCGCCGAGGCCGCCCGTGAGTTCCTCCAGGGCCTGATGGACTCCGCGATCGCCGACCTCCAGGGCACCCACTTCGACCTGGCCGAGCCGATCACCCGGGTCGAGTCGCGGATCGCCCCGGCCGGCAGCGCCGCCGCGCCGTACTACACCGCCCCGTCGCTGGACTTCAGCCGCCCCGGCCGGACCTGGCTGCCGCTGCTGGGCCGTGAGCGGTTCCCGGAGTGGGACCTCGTCTCGACCTGGTACCACGAGGGCGTCCCGGGCCACCACCTGCAACTCGCGCAGTGGAACTACGTCGCCGACCGGCTCTCCACCTACCAGGTGAGCCTCGGCGGGGTGAGCGCCAACCAGGAGGGCTGGGCGCTGTACGCCGAGCGCCTGATGGACGAGCTCGGCTACCTCACCGACCCCGGCCACCGGCTCGGCTACCTCAACGCCCAGATGATGCGGGCGCTGCGGGTGATCGTCGACATCGGCATGCACGTCGGCCTGGAGTTCCCGGCGGACTCGCCGTACCGCGCGGGGGAGCCGGTCTCGCCGGAGGCCGCGCGGGAGTTCTTCGGCCTGTACTGCGGGCTGTCCGCCGACTTCCTGGACAGCGAGCTGGTCCGCTACCTGGGTCTGCCCGGGCAGGCGATCGGCTACAAGCTGGGTGAGCGGGCCTGGCTGCGCGGGCGCGCGGCGGCCCGGGCGGCGCACGAGGCGCGCGGCGAGGTCTTCGACCTCAAGGCCTGGCACATGGCGGCGCTGTCGCAGGGCTCGCTGGGCCTGGACGACCTGGTCGCGGAGCTGTCGGCGCTGTAGCCGCGGACGAGCACGGCGCGAGGCCCCCGGGGACGGTCCCGGGGGCCTCCTGCCGTGGTCCCACGGTGGTCCTGCCGTGGTCCCGTACCCGCTGGTTCTCTGGTCCTGTTCCACCGATTTGTGCAGATTTTTCCTTGCCAATCGCCGCCCCGAGCGTTTGGCTGGAAGGCGACTGCGTGACCTCTCCGACCCCCTCCGGAAAGGCTCTCCCAGTGTCTGCCCAAGCCCAAGCCCCCACCGGTCATGCGGCGGCGGAGTCCCGCCGCTGGTGGGCCCTGGCGGTCATCGCCATCGCCCAGCTGATGATCGTCCTCGACATCACCATCGTGAACATCGCCCTCCCGTCGGCCCAGAAGGACCTCGGCATCTCGGACGCCGACCGGCAGTGGGTGATCACCGCCTACACGCTGGCCTTCGGCGGACTGCTGCTGCTCGGCGGCCGGCTCGGGGACCTCTTCGGCCGCAAGCGCGTCTTCATCGTCGGCCTGCTCGGCTTCGCGCTCGCCTCCGCGATCGGCGGCGGCGCCAACGGACCCACCATGCTCTTCGCGGCCCGGGCCCTGCAGGGTGCCTTCGGCGCGCTGCTGGCCCCGTCCGCGCTGGGCCTGCTCTCCACGACCTTCTCCGATCCCAAGGAGCGGAGCACCGCCTTCGGGATCTTCGGCGCGATCGCCGGCGGCGGCGCCGCGATCGGCCTGCTGCTCGGCGGTGTGCTGACCGAGTACCTCAACTGGCGCTGGTGCCTGTTCGTCAACACCCCGATCGCGGTGGCGGCCGCCTTCGCGGCGTTCTCCGTGCTGGAGCGCGACCACATCGGCAAGGGTGCCCGGATCAGGCTCGACCTGCCCGGCGCGCTGCTCGGCTGCGGCGGTCTGCTCGCGATCGTGTTCGGGATGTCCGAGGCGGTCACCCGGGGCTGGGGCGACGCGCTGGTGCTCGGCTCGCTGGCGTTCGGCGTGCTGCTGCTGGCGGTGTTCGTGCTGGTCGAGAAGCGGACGCCGCACGCGCTGCTGCCGACGCACATCATCGCCGACCGGAACCGGGGAGGCGGCGCCCTCTCGGTCGGCCTGGCGATGATCGGCATGTTCGGCCTGTTCCTGTTCCTGACCTACTACCTGCAGGTGATCAAGCACTTCTCGCCGATCATGTCCGGCGTCTCCTTCCTGCCGATGACCGCCGCCATCGTCATCAGCTCGACCGGCTTCGCGGCCCGGCTGATGACCAGGGTGCCGTCCCGCAACCTGATCGGTCCCGGACTGCTGCTGGCCGCCGCCGGCATGGCCTGGCTGACCCGGATGCACGTGGACAGCCCCTGGGCCGGCATGGTGCTGCCCGCCGAACTGCTGCTCGGCTTCGGCATGGGCCTGATCTTCATGCCGTCGATGAGCCTCGCCACCCTCGGCGTCGCCCCGAACGAGGCGGGCGCGGCCTCGGCCACCATCAACTCGGCCCAGCAGGTCGGCGGCTCCTTCGGCACGGCGCTGCTGAACACCATCGCGGCCAGCGCCACCGCGACCTGGCTGGCCGCCCGCGCCGCCGGCGCCGGGGACCCCGCCGTCCAGGCCCAGGGCGCGGTGCACGGCTATGTGGTCGCCACCTGGGTGGCGATGGGCATCCTGCTGCTGGCCGCGCTGATCGCCTTCGTGATGATCGACCACCGGCCGGCGCCGGGGGAGGCCGCCGGGACCGCCGGGGGCGCGGCGGAGGCGGAGGCCGGGGCCGGCGCGCAGGCGCCGCAGACCCAGGCGCAGACCCCGGCCCACCAGCGACAGCGAGCCCGATGAAATTTGCTGCAAGCTCTTGCAGCCCGCCCGCGGCGCCTGCTTGACTCCTCGTCACCATCCCGGAGCAAGGAGGCGCCGCCGTGACCGAGTCCGACTTCGAACTGCTGGTGGTGGGCGGGGCCGGCGTCGACACCGTCGTCCGGGTCGACCGGCTCGAAGTGCCCGCCGGGGACTCCCACCACGTACCGCCGATCCACGACTACGTCGCCCACACCGGCAACGGCGTCGCTCTCGGCGCCCACCGGCTCGGCGTGCGCACCGCCTTCATCGACTACCTCGGCGACGATCCGCAGGCCGAGCTGATCCTGGCCGCCTATGCCCGCGAGGGCCTGCCCTTCGCCCGGCTGGTCTCGCCGCACGGCACCCCGCGCTCGGTCAACCTGGTCGACGCGGACGGCCGCCGGTTCTCCTTCCACGACGGCCGCCACCCCGCCTCGCTGCGGCTGCCGCGCTCGTTCTACCTGCCGTACCTGGAGCGCAGCCGGCACGTCCACCTCTCCATCACCGGCCACAACCGCGACCTCTACCCGGACCTGCGCCGGCTCGGCCGCACCAGCTCCACCGACCTGCACGACTGGGACGGCGAGAACCCGCACCACCGGCACTACGCGGTCAACTCCGACCTGGTCTTCCTCTCCACGGCCGGCGCCCCGGACCGCTGTCCGGAGCTGATGCGCTCGATCCTCGCCGAGGGCCGGGCCTCCGTCGTGGTCGCGACGGCCGGCGCCGCCGGCTGCCACCTGCTCACCCGGGACGACGCGGCCCCGCACCACCTCCCGGCCGTCGACCCGGGCGCGCCGGTGGTGGACAGCAACGGCGCCGGGGACGCCTTCGTCGCCGGCTTCCTCTCCGCCTGGTTCCGGGGCCGCCCGCCGCTCGACTGCGCCCGCGCCGGCTCGGTGGCCGGCGCCTTCGCCTGCACCACCGCGGGCACCCACACCGCCTTCATCACCGCCGACGCGCTCGCCGAAGCGCTGTAGCAGTGCGGTGACCGGCTGAATTCTCATCGCGTTCCCAGCGCCGCATCACAGCCCTCCCAGCTCCGGACGCCATAGTCGGTTCCCGTACCGCCGCCGACCAGGACAGGAGCCGACCAGGCATGGGCCAGCACCGCCGCCGCACCGGCCGACGCCGCTTCCTGGCCCCGACCCTGGTCACCACGACCCTCTCCGCGCTCACCGTGGCGGCCGTGGTCGTCGGCACCCACAGCGTGACCCCCCGGGCCACCGCCGTGGCCTCCCCGGAGACCACGGCGGCCACGGCCCCGCTGTCCCCGGCCGCCACGCCCGTTCCGACGCTCACCCCGACTCCCGCCCGGGCCGCCACCCCGACGCCCACCCCGGTCCCCACCCCGAGCGATCCGCCGGGCACCACCGCCACCGCCCCGGCCACCCCCGAGGCGGCCACCGTCGGCGCCCTGTTCAGCGGCACCGTCCACGCCGGCAACCACTTCTGCACCGCCAGCGTGCTGCACAGCCCCACCGGCAACCTGCTGCTCACCGCCGCGCACTGCCTCGACGACCCGAGCGGCGTCACCTTCGCCCCCGGCTACCGCGACGGCCGCGCCCCGTACGGCACCTGGCGGGTCACCGCCGTGCACACCACCGCCGCCTGGTCCCGGGGCGGCGACCAGGACGAGGACTTCGCCGTCCTGGAGACCGCCCCCGACGCCGCCGGCCGCCGGATCGAGGACGTCGTCGGCGGCAACACCCTCGGCACCGACGAGCCGTTCGACACCGACGTCCGCCTCTACGGCTACCCGGCCGGCGGCGAACGCCCCCTGCTGTGCACCAACACCACCGGCCGCCAGAGCGGCTTCCAACGCGTCGTCGACTGCCCCGCCTACCCGGGCGGCACCAGCGGCGGCCCCTGGATCTCCACCGCCACCGGCCACGTCATCGGCACCATCGGCGGCCACCAGGAGGGCGGCGACACCCCCGACACCTCCTACAGCGCCGCCTTCGACCACACCATCGCGGCCCTCTACGCCGAGGCCGTCACCGCCGCCGCCTCCTGACGCCCGTTCCGCCGGGCCGTCGCGGCGGCGAGCGGCGGGCCGGAACGGACGGGCCGGAGCATGACGAAGGCCCAGTCCGGTGGCAACTCGCCACTGGCCTGGGCCTCTTCGGCACTTCTCGCGAAGTGCCCCCGGTAGGATTCGAACCTACGCACCCGCCTCCGGAGGGCGGTGCTCTATCCCCTGAGCTACGGGGGCTTGCTCGGTGTTGTCGTCGCGTTCGCTTCGACGTGGAGAACACTACCAGGCCCGGGGCGTGCTCCGTGCACGGGTTTCGGCGGGGGGCGGGCGGGCGGGCCGGTGGAAGTGCGGAAAGGCCGGACGGGGCGGCGGGGCCGCCGATACCCTCGGTGAGGTGTCGGGAGTGTCCGGGCGGGTCCTCGTGGTGGACGACAGCGAGGTGATCCGCCAGCTGATCAGGGTCAACCTGGAGCTCGAGGGCTTCGAGGTGGTGACCGCCGCCGACGGTGCCGAGTGCCTGGAGGTGGTCCGCCGGGTGAAGCCCGACGTGGTGACGCTGGACGTGATGATGCCGCGGCTGGACGGCCTGCGGACGGCGGCCCGGCTGCGGGCGGCGCCGGGGACGCGACTGCTGCCGATCGCGATCGTGAGCGCCTGCACGCCGGCCGATCTGGACCTGGGGGAGTCGGTCGGGGTGGACGGCTACCTGGGCAAGCCCTTCGATCCGGCGGACCTGGTGGCGCTGGTGCGGCGGCTGGTGGAGCTCGGCCGGGACCACGACGCCGCCGACGCGTTTCGCCCTCAGCGAACAGATCGGAGCGATCGGGGCTGAGCGACGGCGTCGGACGTCCCAACCGGCAAACCGGGTGGCGGGCGCCCTCCCTCTCTCGCCTACGCTTGGCGTCGTGACCCCCGCAGAGCTTTCCCAGGCAGTCCAGGCCGCAGTGAGCGCCGCCGTCGAGGCGGGCGAGCTGGCCGTCGCCGTGCCCGAGCACGTGACGGTCGAGCGGCCCAAGAACAGGGACCACGGCGACTACGCGACCAACGTGGCCCTCCAGCTCGCCAAGGCGGCCGGCCAGCCGCCGCGAGCCGTTGCCGAGGTACTGGCCGACCGCCTGCGAGGGATCACCGGCGTCGCCAAGGTCGACATCGCCGGCCCGGGCTTCCTGAACATCACCCTGGACACCGCCACCCAGGGCGAGCTGGCCCGCACCATCGTCGAGGCGGGCGCCGGGTACGGCCGCAACGAGGCGCTCAAGGGCCTGGCGATCAACCTGGAGTTCGTCTCCGCCAACCCGACCGGCCCGATCCACATCGGCGGCGTCCGCTGGGCCGCCGTCGGCGACTCGCTGGCCCGCGTGCTGCGCGCCTCCGGCGCCGACGTCACCACCGAGTACTACCTCAACGACGCCGGCGTGCAGATCACCAAGTTCGCCGCCTCGCTGCAGGCCGCCGCGAACGGCCGCGAGGTGCCGGAGGGCGGCTACGTCGGCGAGTACATCGCCGACATCGCCAAGGCGATCACCGAGGCCGTCCCGGGCCTGCTGGAGAAGTCCGAGGACGAGCAGCTGCAGGTCTTCCGCACCGAGGGCCTCAAGCTCATGGTCGCCGAGATCAAGCGCTCGATGGACGAGTTCGGCACCCACTTCGACGTGTGGTTCTCGGAGAAGTCGCTGCACGACTCCGGCGCCGTCGGCGAGTCCATCGAGCGGCTGCGCGAGCAGGGCCACGTCTTCGAGCAGGACGGCGCCATCTGGCTGCGCACCACCGACTTCGGCGACGACAAGGACCGCGTCCTGGTCAAGGCGGACGGCGACACCACCTACTTCGCCGCCGACGCCGCCTACTACCTCTCCAAGCGCGACCGGGGCGCCGAGGTCTCGGTCTACATGCTGGGCGCGGACCACCACGGCTACGTCAACCGCCTCAAGGCCATCGCCGCCTGCGCGGGCGACGACATGGACCGCAACATCGAGGTCCGGATCGGCCAGTTCGTGAAGATGCTGCGCGACGGCGAGGAGGTCCGCATGTCCAAGCGGGCCGGCAACATCATCACGATCGACGACGTCGTCGAGTGGATCGGCGTGGACGCGGCCCGCTACACCCTGGCGCGGTCCTCCACCGACTCCACCATCACCCTCGACATCAACGTGCTGACCAGCCAGACCAACGAGAACCCGGTCTTCTACGTCCAGTACGCGCACGCCCGGATGTGCTCGGTCCAGCGCAAGGCCGGCGAGCTGGGCATCACCCGGTCCGCCGACTTCAAACCCGAGCTGCTCGCCACCGAGTGGGAGTCCGACCTGCTCGGCCAGCTCGGCGAGTTCCCGCGCGTCCTGGCGACCGCCGGCGAGCTGCGCGAGCCGCACCGGGTCGCGCGCTACCTGGAGGAGCTGGCGGGCAAGTACCACCGCTTCTACGACAACTGCCAGATCCTGCCGAAGGGCGACGACGAGGCCACCGACCTCACGCACGCCCGGCTCTGGCTGGCCGACGCGACACGCACGGTCATCGCGAACGGCCTGACGCTGCTGGGCGTCTCGGCGCCCGAGCGGATGTAGGAACCACCCCCATGTGCACAGCGGGGGCGGCGGACGGTCAACGGGGACCGTCGCCGCCCCTCGCCATAGGTCGAGGAAACCAACGACATGTCTCGCTCCGCACACCCCGCAGGCCCCCGGCACGGCGACGTGCTGCCCGAGGGCCACTACCAGGCGCCCCCGAGCGACCTGAACGCGCTCGACCCCAAGGTCTGGTCCCGGACCGTCGCCCGTGACACCGAGGGCGTGGTCACCGTCGGCGGCGTCGACGTGAAGCGGCTGGCCGCCGAGTACGGCACCCCGGCGTACGTCATGGACGAGGCCGACTTCCGCGCCCGGGCGCGCGCCTGGCGCGAGGCCTTCGGCACGGACGCCGACGTCTTCTACGCGGGGAAGGCCTTCCTCTCCAAGGCCGTCGTGCGCTGGCTGCACGAGGAGGGCCTCAACCTCGACGTGTGCAGCCCGGGCGAGCTGGCCGTGGCGCTGGCCGCCGGGATGCCGCCGGAGCGGATCGCGCTGCACGGCAACAACAAGTCGGTGGACGAGCTCGAGCACGCGGTGAAGACCGGGGTCGGGCACATCGTGCTCGACTCCTACGAGGAGATCGAGCGGCTCGCGGCGATCGCCGGCCGGCAGGGCGTGCGCCAGCCGGTGCTGATCCGGATCACCGTCGGCGTCGAGGCGCACACCCACGAGTTCATCGCCACCGCCCACGAGGACCAGAAGTTCGGCCTCTCGCTGACCGGGGGAGCGGCCGCCGAGGCGGTCCGCCGGGTGCTGGCGCACGGCGAGAGCCTGGAACTGCGCGGCATCCACTCGCACATCGGCTCGCAGATCTTCGACACCGCCGGTTTCGAGGTGGCCGCCCGCCGGGTGGTCGGCCTGCTGGCGTCGATCCGCGACGAGCACGGCGTCGAGCTGCCCGAGATCGACCTCGGCGGCGGCCTCGGCATCGCCTACACCAGCGAGGACGACCCGCGCGAGCCGGCCGAGATCGCCGCCGCGCTGGCCGACATCGTGCGCCGCGAGTGCGCCGCCGCGAACCTCACCGCCCCCCGGCTGAGCGTGGAGCCGGGCCGGGCGATCGTCGGCCCGACCGCGTTCACCCTGTACGAGGTCGGCACCGTCAAGCCGCTGGAGGGGCTGCGCACCTACGTCAGCGTGGACGGCGGGATGTCCGACAACATCCGCACCGCGCTGTACGACGCCGAGTACTCGGTGGCCCTGGTGTCGCGCACCAGCGGGGCCGAGCCGATGCTGGTCCGGGTGGTCGGCAAGCACTGCGAGTCCGGCGACATCGTCGTCCGGGACGCCTTCCTGCCGGCCGACCTGGCCCCGGGCGACCTCATCGCGGTGCCCGCCACCGGCGCCTACTGCCGCTCCATGGCGAGCAACTACAACCACGCCCTCAAGCCTCCCGTGCTCGCCGTCAAGGACGGCGCGGCCCGGGTGATCGTCCGGCGCGAGACGGAGGAGGATCTCCTGCGTCTGGATATCGGATGACGAAATCCTTGTCTCAGATCATGGAACGACCGTAGATCTGTACGGAAAGTCCCGGAGACTGGTAGAGACCGAAAGTCCGGCGGGCCCCGAAAACCCCCGCCGGAACGACCGAAGCATGAATGCAGAGCGGAGTCGGATGATGCGTACGCGGCCGCTGAAGGTGGCGTTGCTGGGCTGTGGTGTGGTGGGCTCCGAGGTGGCGCGCATCATGACGACAGACGCCGCCGACCTCGCCGCGCGCATCGGCGCGCCGGTCGAGCTCGCCGGCATCGCGGTGCGCCGGGCGGGGCGCCCCCGCCCGGGGGTGCCCGAGCACCTGCTCACCACCGATGCCGAGGCACTGGTCAACCGGGGCGACATCGACGTGGTGATCGAGGTCGTGGGCGGCATCGAGCCGTCCAAACACCTCATCCTGTCGGCGTTCAAGCAGGGCGCCTCGGTGGTCAGCGCCAACAAGGCACTGCTGGCCAAGGACGGCACCGAGCTGCACGCGGCGGCCGCCGAGGCCGGCGTGGACCTCTACTACGAGGCCGCGGTGGCCGGCGCGATCCCGCTGCTGCGCCCGCTGCGCGAGTCGCTGGCCGGCGACCGGGTCAACCGGGTGCTGGGCATCGTCAACGGCACCACCAACTTCATCCTCGACAAGATGGACACCACCGGCGCCGGGTACTCGGAGGCGCTGGAGGAGGCCACCGCGCTCGGTTACGCCGAGGCCGACCCGACCGCCGACGTGGAGGGCTTCGACGCCGCCGCCAAGGCGGCGATCCTGGCCGGCATCGCCTTCCACACCAAGGTGACCGCGGCCGACGTCTACCGTGAGGGCCTCACCGAGGTGACCGCCGCCGACATCGCCTCCGCCAAGGCGATGGGCTGCGTGGTCAAGCTGCTGGCGATCTGCGAGCGGGCCGCCGACGGCGAGTCGGTCACCGCGCGCGTCCACCCGGCGATGATCCCGCTGTCGCACCCGCTGGCCTCGGTCCGCGAGGCGTACAACGCGGTGTTCGTGGAGGCCGAGGCGGCCGGCCGGCTGATGTTCTACGGCCCGGGCGCGGGCGGCGCGCCGACCGCCTCCGCGGTCCTCGGCGACCTCGTCGCGGTGTGCCGCAACAAGCTCGCCGGCTCCACCGGCCCCGGCGACTCGGTGTACACGCGACTGCCGGCCAAGCCGATGGACGAGGTCGTCACCCGCTACCACGTCAGCCTGGACGTCGACGACCGCGCGGGCGTGCTCGCCCAGGTCGCCTCCGTCTTCGCCGAGCACGGCGTCTCCATCGACACCGTGCGCCAGCAGGGCCGCGACGGCGACGCCTCGCTCGTCGTGGTCACCCACCGCGCCACCGACGCCGCGCTGTCGGCGACCGTGGACAAGCTCCGCGCACTCGACAGCGTGCGCGACGTGGCCAGCATCATGCGGGTCGAAGGGGAATAGGAACAGATGATGAGCAGCGTTGCCGAGAACGCCGCCGCCCGTGGCACCACCCACACCCACCAGTGGCGTGGCCTGATCGAGGAGTACCGCGACCGGCTGCCGGTCACCGCGGCGACCCCGGTGGTCACCCTGCTGGAGGGCGGCACCCCGCTGGTTCCCGCCCAGGTGCTCTCCGAGCGCACCGGCTGCGAGGTGTACCTCAAGGTCGAGGGCGCCAACCCGACCGGGTCCTTCAAGGACCGCGGCATGACGATGGCCATCTCCAAGGCGAAGGAGGACGGCGCCCAGGCCGTCATCTGCGCCTCCACCGGCAACACCTCGGCCTCCGCCGCCGCCTACGCGGTGCGGGCGCAGATGGTGTCGGCGGTGCTCGTCCCGCAGGGCAAGATCGCCCTGGGCAAGATGGGCCAGGCGCTGGTGCACGGCGCGAAGATCCTCCAGGTGGACGGGAACTTCGACGACTGCCTCACCCTTGCGCGTGAACTGTCCGAGAAGTACCCGGTGGCGCTGGTCAACTCGGTGAACCCGGTCCGGATCGAGGGCCAGAAGACCGCCGCCTTCGAGATCGTCGACATGCTCGGCGACGCGCCGGACATCCACGTGCTGCCGGTCGGCAACGCGGGCAACATCACCGCGTACTGGAAGGGCTACCGCGAGTACGCCGCGGACGGCCTGGCCACCCGCACCCCGCGGATGTGGGGTTTCCAGGCCTCCGGCTCGGCCCCGATCGTCGACGGCGCCCCGGTGCTCAAGCCGCAGACCATCGCCACCGCGATCCGGATCGGCAACCCGGCCTCCTGGGACTACGCGCTCGCCGCGCGCAACGAGTCGGGCGGTCTGATCGACAAGGTGACCGACCGTCAGATCCTCTCCGCGTACCGCCTGTTGGCCTCCCAGGAGGGCGTCTTCGTGGAGCCCGCCTCGGCCGCCTCGGTGGCCGGTCTGCTGGCCAAGGCGGAGGCCGGCCTGGTCGACCCGGGCCAGCGGATCGTCTGCACCGTGACCGGCAACGGCCTCAAGGACCCGGACTGGGCGGTGGCCGGCGCGCCGCAGCCGCAGATCGTCCCGGTCGACCCCGAGGCCGCCGCCCAGCGGCTGGGCCTGCTGGACTAGCGCACGGCGCTCCGGGGGCCCGTCCCCCCACCGGGCCGACCCTTTCGGGGGTCGGCCCGGTTTACGTTCTCGACTGCCACTTTTGTGTCAATCCAGCGGCGCTTTCCGATCCGATTCCCGCATGCAATCCGGCCAGAACCGGCAACACACCAGATCGAAGGCCCACGGGGTGTACCGCTGTGGAACCTCTCTTCGATACTCTGGGTCCGGCCGTGTGGCACATGCCCCCGGGTCCGGCCCCATCGCGGGCCGCACCACCGATCGTGACCGTTCGCCCCGGCCGGGGCCCGAGGCCCGCTCCCCACCCTCGCACCGACGCGCTTCGCGCCGCCCGATTTCCCCAGGAGAGTCCACCGCATGGCCGGTCCTGCGTTCCGTGCCGCCGCCGTCCGGGTCCGGGTTCCCGCGACCAGTGCCAACCTCGGCCCGGGTTTCGACGCCTTCGGACTCGCGCTGGGTCTGTACGACGACGTGGTCGTCCGGGTCGCCGACTCCGGGCTCTCCGTCGACATCGCCGGCGAGGGCGCCGACACGCTCCCCCGTGACGAGCGCCACCTGCTGGTCCGCTCGATGCGCGCGGCCTTCGACCGCCTCGGCGGCCAGCCGCGCGGCCTCGAAGTGGTCTGCGCCAACCGGATACCGCACGGCCGTGGCCTGGGCTCCTCGTCCGCCGCGATCTGCGCCGGCATCGTGGCCGCCCGCGCCGTCACCATCGGCGGCCCGTCCGCCCTGGACGACGACGCCCTGCTGGCCCTCGCCTCCGAGCTGGAGGGCCACCCGGACAACGTGGCGGCCTGCCTGCGCGGCAACTTCACCGTGGCGTGGACCGAGGAGGACACCGCCCGGGCGATCGCCCTGGAGCCGTCCGCCGAGGTCGTCCCGGTGGTGTTCGTACCGGCCACCGAGGTGCTCACCGAGACCGCCCGCGGCCTGCTGCCCAGGACCGTCCCGCTGGCCGACGCCGCCGCCAACGCCGGCCGGTCCGCGCTGCTGGTCGAGGCGCTGACCCGGCGGCCGGAGCTGCTGCTGACCGCCACCGAGGACCGGATCCACCAGGACTACCGGGCCTCCGCGATGCCGGACAGCGCCGCGCTGGTGGCCGCGCTGCGCGCCGAGGGCGTGCCCGCGGTGATCTCCGGCGCCGGCCCGACCGTGCTCGCGCTCACCGACGAGGCCGGCGTGCAGAAGGTCCTGGGCTTCGCCGGCGACCACGGCTCCGGCGGCCCGGTGTTCACCGCGCACCGGCTCGAACTCGACCGGACCGGCGCCGCGGTGCTCCCGCTCGACGTCTGAGCACGCCCGTCCGGGCCGGACCGTCCGGACACGATTGGCAAGCGCAAGGCTGGGGAATGTCTGAGGGGGTCGGTAGTGTTAACCTCATTGCTGCACCAGGTGCCCTCCGGGGCTCGGTGCGCCGCGTCCCGATCCCAGCACTCCGCGCCAGCGGAGTCCCGGCGATGTACGGGGCGACGATTCTCCGGGAGCCCACCGCAGCGCGTACGCAGCCTGCCTGCGCGACTTGCGGCCGCATCCCGAAGCCGTGACGGCACCTGACTCCCACCCGCGGCCTCCCACCTCGAGGCCAGGACGGGCGGAGCGCGGGCCACCGTCACGCGACGGGGGCCCGGGATTCGCAGGCAGCGTGGGGGCAGCTCCCGGCCGGCGGCCGGGGGAGGGTCGTGACACGACCGTCCCGCCACGCCACTCAGCACCACCGTGCTTCAAGCACCGCACCTCGCAGCTCTCTCCCGACTGGCACCCAGCGCCATTCGGGGGATCACCGCCTCGGACCGACGCAGTCGAGCGTTGGTCAGGACAGCACAACCGGTCGCCGAGCCAGACAGGCCGACGTCCGCTCCAGGGAAGGACCCTTAGTGAGCGACACCACCGATCTGATGGGCGCGCGCCCGGACGCCGACGCGTCGGACGCAGCCGCCGCCCCCGCGGCCCCGGCGCGGCGCCGCCGTACCGCCGCCGCGGGCCTGGACGGCATGGTCCTGGCCGAGCTGCAGAAGCTCGCCGCGGACCTGGGCATCACCGGTACCGGACGCATGCGCAAGAGCCAGCTGATCGAGACCATCAAGGAGAAGAGCGGCGGCGACCCGCTGCTCGCCGGCGCCACCGCCGCTCCGGCCGCCAAGCGCGCCGCGAAGGCCGAGACCGCCGAGCCGGCCGAGAAGCCGGCCCGCCGGACCAGCAAGGCCGCCGCCGCCCGCGCCGAGGCCGCCGCGGCCCCCGCCGCCGAGGCGCAGGCCCAGATCGAGATCCCGGTCCAGGCCGCCGCCGAGACCGCCGCGCCCGCCCGTACCGAGCGCACCCGCCGCCGGGCCACCTCGGCCGCCGGCGCCCCGACCGCCGAGACGGCCGCCGAGGCGCCCGCCGCCGTGGCGACCGAGGCCAAGCCGGCCGAGACCCGTACCGAGGGCGCCCGCGCCTTCGAGGGCCGCGAGGAGGGTCGCGAGACCCGCCGCGACCGCCGGGAGCGCCGCGAGCGCCGCGACGGCGGCGAGCGTGAGGGCCGCCAGGAGGCCGCCGAGGCCCAGGCCGGCCAGGACGGCGAGGGGCGCGAGTCGCGCCGCGACCGCCGCAACCGCCGTGACCGCGCCGACCGCACCGAGCGCACCGAGCGCCAGCCCCAGCAGCAGGGCGCCCAGGGCGAGGCCCCGCAGGGCCGCCAGGGCGGTCAGCAGGCCCAGCCGCAGGCGCAGCAGCAGGGCGGCTTCGAGGACGACGAGTACGGCGACGGCCGCCGCGGCCGCCGCGGCCGTTACCGCGACCGCCGGGGCCGGGGCCGCCGCGAGGGCTT
The DNA here is from genome assembly GCF_040302725.1 of Kitasatospora sp. NPDC097605. Taxonomy (NCBI): domain Bacteria; kingdom Bacillati; phylum Actinomycetota; class Actinomycetes; order Kitasatosporales; family Streptomycetaceae; genus Kitasatospora; species Kitasatospora sp. NPDC097605. The sequence continues at coordinate 35,661 of NZ_JBEOSF010000040.1, forward strand.
CGAGACCGGTGGCACCGAGCCGCAGATCGGCGAGGACGACGTCCTGATCCCGGTCGCGGGCATCCTCGACATCCTCGACAACTACGCGTTCGTGCGCACCTCCGGCTACCTGCCGGGCCAGAACGACGTCTACGTCTCGCTCGCCCAGGTCCGCAAGAACGGCCTGCGCAAGGGTGACGCCATCACCGGTGCGGTGCGCCAGCCGCGCGAGGGCGAGCGCCGCGAGAAGTTCAACGCCATGGTGCGGCTGGACTCGGTCAACGGCATGGACCCGGAGAGCGGCCGCGGCCGCCCCGAGTTCAACAAGCTGACCCCGCTCTACCCGCAGGAGCGGCTGCGCCTGGAGACCGACCCGGGCGTGCTGACCACCCGGATCATCGACCTGGTGTCGCCGATCGGCAAGGGCCAGCGCGGTCTGATCGTCGCGCCGCCGAAGACCGGCAAGACCATGGTGCTGCAGGCGGTCGCCAACGCGATCACCCACAACAACCCCGAGTGCCACCTGATGGTCGTCCTGGTCGACGAGCGTCCGGAAGAGGTCACCGACATGCAGCGGTCGGTGAAGGGCGAGGTCATCTCCTCGACCTTCGACCGCCCGGCGGAGGACCACACCACCGTCGCCGAGCTGGCCATCGAGCGCGCCAAGCGCCTGGTGGAGCTGGGCCACGACGTGGTGATCCTGCTGGACTCGATCACCCGTCTGGGCCGCGCCTACAACCTGGCGGCGCCGGCCTCCGGCCGCATCCTGTCCGGTGGTGTCGACTCGACCGCGCTGTACCCGCCGAAGAAGTTCTTCGGTGCCGCGCGCAACATCGAGAACGGCGGCTCGCTGACCATCCTGGCCACCGCGCTGGTCGAGACCGGCTCGCGGATGGACGAGGTGATCTTCGAGGAGTTCAAGGGCACCGGCAACATGGAGCTCAAGCTCGACCGGAAGCTCTCGGACAAGCGCATCTTCCCGGCCGTCGACGTGGACGCCTCCAGCACCCGCAAGGAGGAGATCCTGCTCGGCGGCGAGGAGCTCGCCATCGTCTGGAAGCTGCGCCGGGTGCTGCACGCGCTCGACTCGCAGCAGGCGATCGAGCTGCTGCTGGACAAGATGAAGCAGACCAAGAGCAACGCCGAGTTCCTGATGCAGATCGCCAAGACGACCCCCGGGTCGGGCGACTGACGCCGCGGGACGCGTCGTAGCACCCGGGCCCCGGACCGCGCGAGCGGTCCGGGGCCCGCTGCCGTTCCCGGGCCGGTTTGTTCCAGACTCGGGACAGCTTGGGGCCTTTTTGTCGTCTTGTCCGATTTATTGTGGACCGTATGGCCGAACACAAGAGGGTCCCGAGCCGCCGTCGCAAGCTCCTGCGCGCGGTCGCGTGCGCCGTCGCCGCGCTCGCCGTCCTCGGGGCCGGTGCGGCGGGGTACGCCTACCTGCGGATGGACGGCAACCTCAAGAGCGTCGACATCGACGCCCGGCTCGGCACCGCCCGCCCGCCGGCCGCCACCGACGGCTCCTTCAACGTGCTGGTGCTCGGCTCCGACTCGCGCTCCGGCGGCAACGCCGGCCTCGCCGGCGGCGACACCGGCGGCACCGCCCGCTCGGACACCGCGATGGTGCTGCACGTCAACCAGGACCACTCGCGCGCCGACGTGGTGTCCATCCCGCGCGACACCCTCGTCCCGCGCCCCGAGTGCACCGACGCGAAGGGCAGGGCGGTGCCCGCCGCCAAGCGCGCGATGTTCAACAGCGCCTACGAGACCGGCGGCGCGGCCTGCGCGGTCAAGACCGCGGAACAGCTCAGCGGGCTGCGGATGGACCACTACGTCGAGGTGGACTTCAACGGCTTCGCCCGGCTGGTGGACGCGATAGGCGGGGTCACCGTGACCACCACGGTGGCCATCCACGACAAGGACAGCGGCCTGGACCTCCCGGCCGGCGAGCACCACCTGGACGGGCAGCAGGCGCTCGCCTTCGTCCGCACCCGGCACGGCGTCGGCGACGGCAGCGACCTCGGCCGGATCGAACTCCAGAAGCAGATGGTCCGCTCGCTGCTCCAGCAGGCCGGCGGGATCGGACTGCTGACCAACCCGGTCAAGCTCTGGTCCGTCGGCGACACCCTGACCCGCTCGATCACCACCGACTCCGCGCTCGCCTCGGTGAACTCGCTGGTCGGACTGGCGGAGGAGCTCAAGGGCATCGGCCCGGACCAGCTCGCCATGGTCACCCTGCCGGTGGTCGCCGCCCCGAGCGACCCGGACCGGGTGGTCCAGCGGCAGCCGCAGGCGGACCAGCTCTGGGCGGCCCTCAAGGCCGACCGGCCGGTGCCGGCGGAGGTGGTCGCCGCCCAGCCGGACAACCCCGCCCAGGCCACCCCCACCGCGCCCGCCACGGCCCCGGCGAAGGCGCCCGCCAAGCGCCCCTGAGGGCTCCGCGCGCGGCTCGCGAGGGGTCCGGAAGGGGCCGGGGAGGGGCCCGGAATATCCGGTGGCGCCCCCCGGTTTGGGAAGAGGCGGCCGGTCCTGGCAGACTGGACCGTCGGTCCCGGTTCACGAGCGGCATTCCAGCCGCCGACCCGGTGCCCTCCCGAACACTAGGAGAACCCCTTGAAGCCCAACGTTCACCCCGAGTACGTGGTCACCCGCGTGACCTGCACCTGCGGTGCCGAGTTCACCACCCGCTCGACCGAGACCAGTGGCGAGATCCGCGCCGAGGTCTGCTCGCAGTGCCACCCGTTCTACACCGGCAAGCAGAAGATCCTCGACACCGGTGGCCGCGTGGCCCGCTTCGAGGCCCGCTTCGGCAAGCAGCACAGCGCGAAGGCCTAGCGCTCCCTCGGCGCCGGTTTCCGGTGCCCCCGAACTCGTTTCCGGGGGCGCTGGGGACCGGCGCCGTTCGCGTCCCCCCGCACCTCCGCGAACCCACCCCGCACGACGATCCCCGGGAAGAAGGCCACCCCATGTTCGAGGCAGTCGAAGAGCTCCTCGTCGAGCACGCCGACCTCGAGACGAGGCTGGCCGACCCGTCCGTCCACGCCGACCAGGCCAACGCCCGCAAGCTGGCCAAGCGGTACGCCGAGCTCACCCCGATCACCCGGGTCTACCGGCAGTGGAAGCAGGCCGGCGACGACATCGACGCCGCCCGCGAACTCGCCGCCGAGGACCCGGAGTTCCTCTCCGAGGTGAAGGACGGCGAGGCGCGCCGCGAGGAGCTGACCGAGGAGCTGCGGCTGCTGCTCGTCCCGCGCGACCCGAGCGACGACAAGGACGTCATCCTGGAGATCAAGGCGGGCGAGGGCGGCGAGGAGTCCGCGCTGTTCGCCGGCGACCTGCTCCGGATGTACCTGCGCTTCGCCGAGCGGACCGGCTGGAAGACCGAGATCATCGACTCCAACGAGTCCGACCTCGGCGGCTACAAGGACGTCTCGGTCGCCGTGAAGACCAAGGGCAACGCCGAGCCCGGCCAGGGCGTCTGGGCCCGGCTGAAGTACGAGGGCGGCGTGCACCGGGTGCAGCGCGTCCCGGCCACCGAGTCGCAGGGCCGCATCCACACCTCCGCGGCGGGCGTGCTGGTCACCCCCGAGGCCGAGGAGGTCGAGGTCGAGATCCTCGCCAACGACCTGCGGATCGACGTGTACCGCTCCTCCGGCCCCGGCGGCCAGTCGGTCAACACCACCGACTCCGCGGTCCGGATCACCCACCTGCCGACCGGTATCGTGGCGTCCTGCCAGAACGAGAAGAGCCAGCTGCAGAACAAGGAGCAGGCGATGCGCATCCTGCGTTCGCGGCTGCTGGCCGCCGCGCAGGAGGAGGCCGAGCGGGAGGCCTCGGACGCGCGCCGCAGCCAGGTCCGCACGGTGGACCGTTCCGAGCGGATCCGGACGTACAACTACCCGGAGAACCGGATCTCGGACCACCGCACGGGCTTCAAGTCGTACAACCTGGACCAGGTGCTGGACGGCGAGCTGACCGCGGTCATCCAGTCCTGCGTCGACGCGGACGCCGCGGCCAAGCTCGCCGCGGCCCAACAGAACTGACACCGGCGGCAGCGAGACCGACGTCGAGGCCGGAGAGCGGAAGCAAGAGGTCGTACGGATGAACCTGCTACTCGCGGAGGTGGCCCAGGCCACCCAGCGGTTGGCCGCGGCCGGCGTGCCGTCGCCGCGCTTCGACGCGGAGGAGCTCGCCGCCCACGTCCACAACGTCAAGCGCAGCCAGCTGCACACCGTCCAGGACGGTGACTTCGACGCCCGGTACTGGGAGGCCGTCGCCCGCCGCGAGGCCCGCGAGCCGCTCCAGCACATCACCGGCCGGGCCTTCTTCCGCTACCTCGAACTGGCGGTCGGGCCGGGCGTCTTCGTGCCCCGTCCGGAGACCGAGACGGTCGTCGAGTGGGCCATAGACGCGGTCCGCGAGATGGACGTCGCGGAGCCGCTGGTGGTCGACCTGTGCTCCGGCTCCGGCGCCATCGCGCTCGCCCTCGCCCAGGAGCTGCCGCGCTCCACCGTGCACGCCTTCGAGCTCGACGAGGGCGCGCTGCCGTACACCCGGCGCAACATCGAGGCCTCGCCCGACCGCGCCCGGGTCACCCTGCACGAGGGCGACGCCACCCGGGCCTTCGAGGACGACCGCGCCTGGGACGGCCGCTTCGACCTGGTCATCTCCAACCCGCCGTACATCCCGCTCACCGAGTGGGAGTACGTCGCGCCCGAGGCCCGCGACCACGACCCGCAGATGTCGCTGTTCTCCGGTGAGGACGGCCTCGACACCATCCGCGGCATCGAGCGGGTCGCCGCCCGCCTGCTGCGCCCGGGCGGCGCCGTGGTGATCGAGCACGCCGACACCCAGGGCGGGCAGGTCCCGTGGATCTTCAACGAGGAAGGCGGCTGGACCGACGCCGCCGACCACCGCGACCTGAACAACCGCCCCCGCTTCACCACGGCGCGCAAGGCGTCGCTGTGAACCACGCCATGAGCCCGTCCGGAAGGGGACCGCACCGATGAGCCGCCGCTACGACTGTGCCGACGCCGGAGACCGCGCCACCGGTCTGCGCGAGGCCGCCTCGGCCATCCGCCGGGGCGAACTCGTCGTGCTGCCCACCGACACCCTGTACGGGGTCGGCGCGGACGCCTTCTCGCCGGAGGCCGTGGGCGCCCTGCTCGCCGCCAAGGGCCGCGGCCGCAACATGCCCTCGCCGGTCCTGGTCGGCTCGCCGACCACCCTGCACGGCCTGGTCACCGACTTCTCCGAGCAGGCCTGGGAGCTCGTCGACGCCTTCTGGCCGGGCGGGCTCACCCTGGTCGCCAAGCACCAGCCCTCGCTGCGCTGGGACCTCGGCGACACCCGGGGCACCGTCGCCGTCCGGATGCCGCTGCACCCGGTCGCCATCGAGCTGCTGAACACCACCGGGCCGATGGCCGTCTCCAGTGCCAACCGCACCGGCGGCCCGTCCCCGGCCACCTGCGACGAGGCCCAGCAGCAGCTCGGCGACGCCATCTCGGTCTACCTGGACGGCGGCGTCGCCGACCACGCCCAGGCCTCGTCGATCGTCGACGTCACGGGCAAGGTGCCGGTGCTGCTGCGGGCCGGCGCGATCTCCGCCGAGCAGCTGAGGGAGGTCGTCCCCGACCTGGAGGCCGGCAGTTGACGGCCGCCTCCCTCCATGCCGGGCCCGGCATATCGCCGTACCTGAGCGTGGGCCCCAGGCCGCTGGACCACTTCCGGATCCTGTACGTCTGCACCGGCAACATCTGCCGCTCGCCGATCGCCGAGCGGCTCACCCGGCGTGAGCTGGACACCCGGCTCAACCCCCGGGTGGCCGGGCGCATCCTGGTGGAGTCGGCCGGCACCTGGGGCCATGTGGGCGCGCCGATGGAGGAGCACGCCGCCACGGTGCTGGACGAGTACGGCGCCGACAGCGGCGGCTTCACCGGCCGCGAACTGCTGGACGAGCACGTGGTCGAGGCCGACCTGGTGCTCACCGCGACCCTGGACCACCGGGCCCAGGTCATCTCGATGGGCCACGAGGCGGGGCTGCGCACCTTCACGCTGAAGGAGTTCACCCGGCTGGTCCGCACGATCGACCCGGGCACCCTGCCCGACCCCCGGCGCGGCGCGGACGTCACCGAGCGCGCCCGCGCGCTGGTCCGCGCCGCCGCCGCGCTGCGCGGCTGGCTGCTGGCCGCCGACCCCGAGGCGGACGAACTGCACGACCCCTACGGCGCGCCGATCGGCATGTTCCGCAACTGCGGCGAGGAGATATTCCACGCCGTCGACCCGGTCGTCACCGCCCTCACCGGCATGCCCGGGCACTGAGCCCCGCGCCCACCCGGGCGCTGCTGACCCGGCCCGGGTAGGCGCTCCTGACCCGTCGCCGACGGTCGGCGCTCCCTCGCTCCTGCGTCGCTCCCTCGCTTCTCCCTTTCGGCAACGGCGCGCCCACCCGGGCGTACTGGCACGCGCCGCCGTGCCGGGGCGCGGGGGCGGTCCTACGCTGGAGAAATCCGACCCGACGCGCCCGGGAGCCCCGCCATGACCGTCACCGATGCCGCGACCGGCCCCGTCGACACCTCCGAAGCGCGCTCCGCGGCCCTGTACCGGGCCGATCCGCAGCTGGCCGACCTGCTGGCCGCCGAGGCCGAGCGGCGGGCCGAGACGGTCCAGCTGCTGGCGGGGGAGAACCTCACCAGCCCGGCCGTGCTGGCGGCCCTCACCGGCCCGCTGATCGACAAGTACGCCGAGGGCTACCCCGGCCGCCGCCACCACACCGGGTGCGCGCTCGCCGACGCCGCCGAGCTGCTGGCGGTCGACCGGGCCCGGGCCCTGTTCGCCGCCCCGCACGCCAATGTGCAGCCGCGCTCCGGCACCTCGGCGATGCTGGCCGCCTACGCCGCGCTGCTGCGCCCCGGGGACGTGGTGCTCGCGATGTCGCTGGAGCACGGCGGCCACCTCAGCTGCGGCTCGCGGGCCAACTTCTCCGGCCGCTGGTTCGACTTCGTCGGCTACGGCGTGCGCCGCGAGGACGGGCTGATCGACCTCGACCAGGTGCGCGAGCTGGCCCTGCGGTACCGCCCGAAGGCGATCGTGGCCGGTTCCATCTCCTACCCGCGTCACCCGGACTGGGCCGCCTTCCGGGAGATCGCCGACGAGACGGACGCCTACCTGGTGGCCGCCGCCGCGCAGACCACCGGCCTGATCGCGGCCGGGGTGGCGCCGTCCCCGGTGCCGTACGCGGACGTCACCGTGGCGGCCACCCACAAGCTGCTGCGCGGCCCGCGCGGGGGCCTGCTGCTGTGCACCGCGGAGCTGGCGGAGCGGGTCGACCGGGCGGTCTTCCCGTTCAGCCAGGGCGGCGCCGCGATGAACGAGGTGGCCGGCAAGGCCGTCGCGCTGGCCGAGGCCGCGACGCCCGCCTACCGCGGCTACGCGCAGCGCGCGGTGGCCGGCGCGCGGGTGCTCGCGGAGGGGCTCGCGCAGGCCGGGGCGCGCCCGCTGACCGGCGGGACCGACACCCACCTGGTGACCGCCGACGTCGGCGCCCTCGGGGTCACCGGCGCCGAGGCGGAGCGCCGCTGCGCGGCCGCCGGACTGCTGCTCGGCAAGTGCGCGCTGCCCTACGACGAGGCGCCGCCGTCGGAGGCCTCCGGAATCCGGCTCGGCACCGGCACGGTGACCTCGCAGGGCATGGGCGAGCCGGAGCTGGCGGAGATCGCCGGGCTGATCGGACGGCTGCTCGCCGGCGGGACGGACGTCCGGGTCGCGGAGCGGGTCCGGGAACTGGCGCGGGCGTTCGCCGGGCGCCGTTGAACGGTTATCCGAATCTCCTACCCGGCGGGGCGAACCGCGATGCGCGCCCCCGGCGTCGGAGTCAATAAGGTGTGTGCCGTGGCGACGCACCTCGAACCCCGGACAGGCACGGGAGTACCTTCGGTACCCACCCGTCGGACAGTGCTGCAGGAGGCCAGTGGTGCGTGAGTATCTGCTGGTGCTGTTCTGCACCGCGGCCGTCACCTACCTGCTGACCGGCCCGGTCCGGAAGTTCGCCATCGCGGCGGGGGCGATGCCCCCGCTCCGCGCCCGTGACGTGCACCGCGAGCCCACGCCGCGGCTCGGCGGCATCGCCATGTTCGGCGGCCTCTGCGCGGGCATCCTGGTCGCCTCCCAGCTGGACAACCTGAGCAAGGTGTTCTCCCAGGGCACCGACATCCGGGCGCTGCTCTCCGGCGCCGGCATCATGTGGCTGCTCGGCGTGCTGGACGACAAGTGGGGCGTGGACGCCCTGGTGAAGCTCGGCGGCCAGATGATCGCCGCCGGTGTGATGGTCTGGCAGGGCGTCACGGTGATCACCCTGCCGGTGCCGGGCGTCGGACCGGTCGCGGTCAGCCCCACCCAGGGCATGGTCATCTCGGTGGTCATGGTCGTCGTCATGGTCAACGCGGTGAACTTCATCGACGGCCTGGACGGCCTGGCCGGCGGCATGGTCTGCATCGCCGCGATGGCCTTCTTCCTGTACTCCTACCGGCTCTGGTACGGCTACACGATCACCGACGCCGCCCCCGCCGTGCTGTTCAGCGTGCTGCTGATCGGCATGTGCCTGGGCTTCCTGGCGCACAACATGCACCCGGCCCGGATCTTCATGGGCGACTCCGGGTCGATGATGCTCGGCCTGATGCTGGCCGTCGCCGCGATCTCCATCACCGGCCGGGTCGACCCCGACCTCATCACCAGCGAGCTGGGTTCGCAGACCGCCACCGTGCACGCCCTGGTGCCGATCTACATCCCGCTGCTGCTGCCGCTGACGGTCATCGCGCTGCCGCTGGCGGACCTGCTGCTCGCGGTGGTCCGCCGCACCTGGGCGGGCCAGTCCCCGTTCGCCGCCGACAAGCGGCACCTGCACCACCGACTGCTCCAGGTCGGCCACTCGCACAGCCGTGCCGTACTGATCATGTACTTCTGGGCCGCGCTGATCGCCTTCGGGACCGTCGCCTTCTCGGTCACCAACACCGGCCGTACCGTCGTCCTCACACTGGCCGGGCTCTGCCTGGTCGGCCTGGTGGTGCTGCTCACGCCGCAGTTCCGGCCGCGGGCCCCGCGCGCGGTGCAGGCCTTCGTGCCGCCGCGCTACCGCCGCCGCCCGGTGGCCCGGACCGCCGTTGCTCCGGTCACGGAGGGTGAGGAGCTCACCGCCGAATCGGCCGGGAGCGCGGCCTCCGAACCGATGGCCGAACTGTCGGCGGAGGACAAGCGGCTGCTCGGCGGGGTGCCGAAGGGCTCGTCGGCGGCCACCGGGCGTGGCCACGGCGATGGCCGGAACCGGTGACGGAGGTGATGAACCGTCAATCCCCGTCACCCGTACGGCGGCACTGTTGAGCCGCCGGTGTGACAGGTACCACACATTCATGGTAAAGCTCTCATCAAATAGTTTGTGATACCGTTCACGAGTACCGAGAACACGCCGAAAGACCTGACAGGTGGATGACTTCCGTCCCTGGCGGGCCTCCCTCGACGGGCTCGCCGCCGAGCGGCCGGCCCGCGGCGGTCCCGGTCCGGTGTCACCCACCGCTTTTCTCTGCCCGTCCCCCCGCCACATCGACATGCCGCCGGAGTTGCCGACATGCCGTCCAACGACGCCCGGATCCTCCGAGGCGCCGCGATCCCCACTGCGGCCGCCGGAGTCATCGCGATGGCGATCTCCTTCGCCGTCGCCGGGGGCAAGGGCCTGCTCGGAGCGCTCTTCGGCGCCCTGCTGGTGATGGCCTTCTTCACCTCCGGACAGGTCGCCCTCGACCGGCTGACCAGGTCGAACCCCCAGATCATGATGGCCGCCGCGCTTCTGGTGTACACCACCCAGATCCTGCTGGTCGGCATCGTGCTGGCGGTCTTCAAGGACACCGATCTCTTCAGCCGGCAGGCCTTCGCCTTCACGCTGCTGGGCTGCGCGCTGATCTGGACCGGGTTCCAGGTGCGCGGCGCACTGAAGGCCAAGACCTTCTACGTCGACCCCGAAGCCTCTGAAAAGAAGGCCGACAAGCCGTCCGACAAGGGGCGTCAACAGTGAGGACGCCCCACTGTCCCCCCAACGAGGGGGGCGGTGTTTATGCCGCGCTGACGGGCTGCTATCGTCCGTCGCAACAACGGAGTACGGGAAGAGGCCTGGTCTGTCCGCACGGCGGACCGATCGCCCCCCGGATCCGCGCAGTCTTCGATGATCCCGCTTCGGTGCAGCGCACTGGCGCGCGGGGTCGGCGAGAAATCCATCAAGTTCCAGTGCCGCTCCGTGGTCGCAGGCCACGCCGACACACCGAGGTTGCCGTAACCATGCGTCACGACGAAGGAGTCCGTGGTGAGTGCTGAACTCACGTCCCTCGCCTCAGGCAGTTGCCACTTCGGGGACGCTGGCTGCGGCTTCCCGGCCCCGGGTCTGAACGAGTTCCAGTTCGAGCCGATTTTCTCGATCGGCAGCTTCGAGTTCAACAAGCCGATGCTGCTCTCGATCATCGTGGCCGCACTGGTCGTCGTGTTCTTCTGGGCCGCTTTCGCCAAGCCGAAGCTGGTCCCGGGCAAGCTGCAGCTGGTCGGTGAGATCGGCTACGACTTCGTCAAGCGCTCCATCGTGCTGGAGACGATCGGCAAAAAGGGCGAGAAGTACGTCCCGATGCTGGTCTCGATGTTCTTCTTCGTGTGGCTGCTGAACATCATGTCGGTCATCCCCTTCGCCCAGTTCCCGGTGACGGCGGCGATCGCGTTCCCGGCCGGCCTGGCCGCGATCGTGTGGATCACCTACATGACGCTGACCTTCAAGCAGCACGGGTTCGTCGGCGGTCTGAAGAACCTCTGCTGGCCCTCGGGCATCCCCGGCTGGGTCATGTTCATCCTGGTGCCGATCGAGTTCTTCTCGAACATCTTCGTGCGCCCCTTCACGCTCGCGGTCCGAGCCTTCGCGAACATGTTCGCCGGCCACCTGCTGATCGTGATGTTCTCCATCGCTTCCTGGTACCTGCTCAGCCCGACCCTGGGCGCGCTGTACGGCTCGGCCTCGTTCATCGTCGCCGTCGGCCTGACCGCCTTCGAGCTGCTGGTCCAGTTCCTGCAGGCCTACATCTTCGTGATGCTGGCCAGCAGCTACATCGCCGGTGCCCTGGAAGAGGCGCACTGAGCCAGGGGCCGCCTCGGCCCTCCTGAACCACCCCCGGAACGCCCGGTGGCCAATCACCACCGGTTCACCATCCCCGCAAAGGACACATTGCAATGAGCATGCTCGCTGAGGTCGGCGTCTACGGTTCCGTCGCTTCCATCGGCTACGGCCTCGCCGCGATCGGCCCCGGCATCGGTGTCGGTCTCATCTTCGGTAACGGTGTCCAGGCCATGGCCCGTCAGCCCGAGGCCGCGGGCCTGATCCGCGCCAACATGTTCATCGGCTTCGCGCTGACTGAGGCGCTCGCCCTCATCGGCATCGTCATGCCGTTCGTCTTCGGCCAGGGCCCCAAGTAATCCCGGCGTAGACCCTTCGAGGAAGGTCCAGATATGAGCATCGCGGCTCACCTCGCGGAGGAGGGGGAGATCATGAACCCCCTTCTGCCCGCATGGCCCGAGATCATCATCGGCCTGCTCTGCTTCTTCATCGTCTTCGGGATCCTCGGCAAGAAGCTCCTCCCCAGCATCGAGAAGGTGCTGTCGGAGCGCCGGGACGCGATCGAGGGCGGCATGGAGCGCGCCGAGGCCGCTCAGGCCGAGGCCCAGGCCACGCTTGAGCAGTACCGTGCCGAGCTCGCCGAGGCGCGTCACGAGGCTGCTCGCATCATCGAGCAGGCTCGCGAGCAGGGTGCCGCCCAGCTCGCCGAGATGCGCGAGGAGGGCCAGCGCCAGCGCGAGGCCATCGTCGCCGCCGGCCACGCCCAGATCGAGGCCGACAAGAAGCAGGCGACCGCCGCCCTGCGCCAGGACGTGGGCTCGCTGGCCACCCAGCTGGCGTCCCGCATCGTGGGTGAGTCCCTTGAGGACCACACGCGGCAGAGCGGTGTCGTCGACCGCTTCCTGGCCGAGCTGGAGGCCAAGGCCGCCGTTGCTCAGGGTGCGGCCAAGTGATCGGCGCCAGCCGTGAGGCTCTGGCCGCCGGGCGGCAGAACCTGGAGAGCCTGACCGACTCCACCTCGGTGGACGCGGCCAAGCTCGCCGAGGAGCTCACCGCCGTCACGACCCTGCTGGACCGTGAGGTGTCGCTCCGCCGTGTCCTGACCGACCCGTCCCGGTCGGGCCAGGACAAGGCGCAGCTGGTCTCCTCGCTGCTGAACGGCCAGGTGTCCGGCGAGACGGCCGACCTGCTGTCCGGCCTGGTCCGGTCCCGCTGGTCGGGCGCCCGCGACCTGGTCGACGCCACGGAGCAGCTGGCCGCGTACGCCGAGGTCATCGCCGCCGACAAGGCCGGTGCTCTGGACGACGTCGAGGACGAGCTCTTCCGGTTCGGCCGGGTGGTGAGCGGCTCGCACGAGCTGCGCGCCGCGCTGACCGAGCCCAAGGCCGGTGCCGTCGCCAAGGCGGCCCTGATCAAGAAGCTGCTCGGCGGCCGCGCCAACGCGGGCACCGTGCGGCTGGTCACCACCCTGGTCAACAACCCGCGTGGCCGTAGCCTGGAGCAGGGGCTGGAGTCCTACTCCAAGCTCGCCGCCGCCCGGCGCGACCGTGTGGTGGCCCAGGTCACCACCGCGGCCCCGCTGTCGGACGGCCAGAAGGAGCGCCTGTCGGGTGCTCTCGGCCGGCTGTACGGCCGCCAGGTCCACCTGAACATCGACATCGACCCCGAGGTCGTCGGCGGTGTCCGGGTGCAGATCGGTGACGAGATCATCGACGGCACGGTGTCGAGCCGCCTCGATGGCGCTCGCCAGTCGCTCGAAGGCTGAGCACCGAAGCAGCACATCCGACCCTCGGTCGGGAAACCGGCTCCACCGGAGTCGGGAAAACGTACGGCCGGTTCATACGACCCGGCCGAGAGTCGAGTACTTGCGGCCCTCAATGGCGGGCCGAGGATCGCAAACTAGGAGAGCAGGGAAGCCTGATGGCGGAGCTTACGATCCGTCCGGAGGAGATCCGGGACGCGCTGGCCGACTTTGTCCAGTCGTACCAGCCGGACGCCGCCTCTGTGGAAGAGGTCGGCACGGTCACTGACGCGGCGGACGGCATCGCGCATGTCGAGGGTCTGCCCTCGGTCATGGCGAACGAGCTGCTGAAGTTCGAGGACGGCACGCTCGGCCTCGCGCTGAACCTCGACACCCGCGAGATCGGTGTCGTCGTCCTCGGTGAGTTCGGCGGCATCGAGGAGGGCCAGACGGTGCGCCGCACCGGAGAGGTCCTCTCCGTCCCGGTCGGCGACGGCTACCTCGGCCGCGTCGTGGACCCGCTGGGCAACCCGATCGACGGCCTGGGCGACATCGCCTCGACCGGTCGCCGCGCCCTGGAGCTGCAGGCTCCGGGCGTCATGGCCCGCAAGTCGGTCAAGCAGCCGCTGCAGACCGGCATCAAGGCCATCGACGCGATGACCCCGATCGGCCGCGGCCAGCGCCAGCTGATCATCGGTGACCGCCAGACCGGCAAGACCGCGGTGGCCGTCGACACGATCATCAACCAGCGCGACAACTGGCGCTCGGGCGACCCGGAGAAGCAGGTCCGCTGCATCTACGTCGCCGTGGGCCAGAAGGGCTCCACCATCGCGTCCGTCCGCGGCGCCCTGGAGGAGGCCGGCGCGCTGGAGTACACCACCATCGTGGCCGCTCCCGCCTCCGACCCGGCCGGCTTCAAGTACCTCGCCCCGTACACCGGCTCGGCCATCGGCCAGGAGTGGATGTACGACGGCAAGCACGTCCTGATCATCTTCGACGACCTGTCGAAGCAGGCCGAGGCTTACCGCTCCGTCTCCCTGCTGCTGCGCCGCCCGCCGGGCCGCGAGGCCTACCCGGGTGACGTCTTCTACCTGCACTCCCGCCTGCTGGAGCGCTGCGCCAAGCTGAACGACGCCCTGGGCGGCGGCTCGATGACCGGTCTGCCGATCATCGAGACCAAGGCCAACGACGTCTCGGCGTACATCCCGACCAACGTCATCTCCATCACCGACGGCCAGTGCTTCCTGGAGTCCGACCTGTTCAACGCCGGCATCCGCCCGGCCGTGAACGTCGGTATCTCGGTCTCCCGCGTCGGTGGCTCCGCCCAGATCAAGGCCATGCGCTCGGTCGCCGGCCGTCTGCGCCTGGACCTCGCCCAGTACCGTGAGCTGGAGGCGTTCGCCGCCTTCGGTTCCGACCTGGACGCGGCCTCCAAGGCCCAGCTGGAGCGCGGTGCGCGCATGGTCGAGCTGCTGAAGCAGGGCCAGTACCAGCCGTTCCCGGTCGAGGAGCAGGTCGTCTCCATCTGGGCCGGCACCAACGGCAAGCTGGACGACGTCCCGGTCGCCGAGATCCGCCGCTTCGAGCGCGAGTTCCTGGACTACGTCCGCCTGCAGCACAAGGACCTGCTGGCCGGCATCGTCGAGACCGGTCTGCTGGCCGACGGCACCGTCGACGCGCTGACGAAGGCCATCGAGTCCTTCAAGGCGGGCTACCAGACCGCCGACGGCAAGCTGCTCTCCGAGCAGGCCTGAGTCCGGTAGCGAGGGAAAGGACGTAACGACCCATGGGAGCACAGCTTCGGGTCTACAAGCGCCGGATCCGCTCTGTCACCGCGACGAAGAAGATCACCAAGGCGATGGAGATGATCTCCGCGTCGCGCATCGTCAAGGCGCAGCGCGCGGTGGCCGCCTCCACTCCGTACGCCGATGAGCTCACCCGGGCGGTGACGGCGGTGGCCACCCGGTCCAACGCCAAGCACCCGCTCACCACCGAGAACCCGAGCGCCTCGCGCGCCGCGGTGCTGCTGATCACGGCGGACCGCGGTCTGGCGGGCGGCTACTCGACCAACGCCATCAAGGCCGCGCTGACGCTCTCCGAGCGCCTGCGCGCCGAGGGCAAGGACGTGGTGACGTACATCGTCGGCCGCAAGGGCGTCTCGTACTACGGCTTCCGCAACCTCCAGGTCGCGGGCTCGTGGACGGGCTTCTCCGACAAGCCGACCTACGGCGACGCGAAGACGGTGGCGTCCGAGCTGATCGAGGCCTTCACGGCGGAGACCGGCGGCGTGGACGAGCTGCACCTGATCTCGACCGAGTTCGTGTCCATGCTGACGCAGAACGCGGTCGAGGCCCGGCTGCTGCCGCTGAAGCTGGACGAGGTCCAGCTCAGCGACCAGAAGCCGGCCAAGGCGGAGATCTTCCCGCTGTACGACTTCGAGCCGTCGGCGGAGGGCGTCCTGGACGCGCTGCTGCCGCGGTACGTCGAGAGCCGGATCTACAACGCGCTGCTGCAGTCGGCCGCTTCCGAGCACGCCGCCCGCCGCCGCGCCATGAAGAGCGCGACGGACAACGCCGGCGAGCTCATCAAGTCGCTCACGCGGCTTGCCAACTCGGCCCGTCAGGCCGAGATCACCCAGGAAATCAGCGAGATCGTCGGTGGCGCGAACGCCCTGGCCGACGCTAGCGCGGGGAGCGAATGAGTATGACCACCACTGTTGAGCCGACCACGGCGACGGGCCGCGTCGCGCGGGTCATCGGCCCGGTCGTCGACGTGGAGTTCCCCGTCGACGCGATCCCGGACATGTTCAACGCCCTGCACGTCGAGGTGGACAACCCCGACGGCACGGGCAAGAAGACCCTGACCCTCGAGGTCGCCCAGCACCTCGGCGACGGCATGGTCCGCGGCATCTCGATGCAGCCGACCGACGGCCTGGTCCGTGGCTCGCAGGTCACCGACACCGGTGCCGCCATCTCGGTGCCGGTCGGCCAGATCACCAAGGGCAAGGTCTTCAACGCCCTCGGTGACGTGCTGAACGTCGACCAGGCGGAGTTCGACAAGCAGGTCGAGGTCCGCTGGCCGATCCACCGCAAGGCCCCGGAGTTCAAGGACCTCGAGTCCAAGACCGAGATGTTCGAGACCGGCATCAAGGTCATCGACCTCCTCACCCCGTACGTGCAGGGTGGCAAGATCGGTCTGTTCGGTGGTGCCGGTGTCGGCAAGACCGTTCTGATCCAGGAGATGATCTACCGCGTCGCCGAGAACTTCGGTGGTGTGTCGGTGTTCGCCGGCGTCGGCGAGCGCACCCGTGAGGGCAACGACCTCATCGACGAGATGGTCGACTCGGGCGTTCTGGACAAGACCGCGCTGGTCTTCGGCCAGATGGACGAGCCGCCGGGCACCCGTCTGCGCGTCGCGCTCTCCGCGCTGACCATGGCGGAGTACTTCCGTGACGTCGAGAAGCAGGACGTGCTCCTCTTCATCGACAACATCTTCCGGTTCACCCAGGCCGGTTCCGAGGTGTCGACCCTGCTCGGCCGCATGCCCTCCGCGGTGGGCTACCAGCCGAACCTGGCCGACGAGATGGGCCTCCTGCAGGAGCGCATCACCTCGACCCGCGGTCACTCGATCACCTCGATGCAGGCGATCTACGTCCCCGCGGACGACCTGACCGACCCGGCGCCGGCCACCACCTTCGCCCACCTGGACGCGACCACCGTTCTGTCGCGTCCGATCTCGGAGAAGGGCATCTACCCGGCCGTCGACCCGCTGGACTCCACGTCCCGCATCCTCGACCCGCGGTACATCGCGCAGACCCACTACGACACGGCCGTCCGTATCAAGGGGATCCTGCAGAAGTACAAGGACCTCCAGGACATCATCGCGATCCTCGGTATCGACGAGCTGTCCGAGGAGGACAAGGTCACGGTCCACCGTGCCCGCCGCATCGAGCGCTTCCTCTCGCAGAACACCTACGTGGCGAAGCAGTTCACCGGCGTCGAGGGCTCGACCGTCCCGCTGTCGGAGACCATCGAGGCCTTCAACGCGATCGCGGACGGCAAGTACGACTCCGTCCCGGAGCAGGCCTTCTTCATGTGCGGTGGCATCGAGGACCTCGAGAAGAACGCCGCCGAGCTGGCGAAGAAGTAATCGCGGCCGGTAGCAGCCGAGCGTGATCGCGAGGGGTGGGCCCCAACCCTGGGACCCACCCCTCGCGTCGCATCGGCTGTGATTCCGGTCAAATCCGTGCCGCCGGTTTCATGCCGGGGGCGCGGGCCCGTTATTCTTACCGAAACTCCCGAGTAATCGGGCGTTGCATGAGCCTAGGAGCCCACGTTGGCTGAGCTGCACGTCGAGCTGGTCGCAGCCGACCGCAAGGTGTGGTCCGGTGCGGCCACCATCGTCGTCGCCCGTACGGCCTCCGGTGACACCGGCATCATGCCGGGTCACACCCCGGTGCTGAGCGTGCTGGAGACCGGTCCGGTCACCATCCGCACCACGGACGGCGGCACCGTGATCGCCGCGGTGCACGGCGGCTTCATCTCCTTCGCCGACAACAAGCTGTCTCTGCTCGCGGAGATCGCCGAACTGGCGGACGAGATCGACGTCGCGCGCGCCGAGCGCGCACTGGAGAAGGCCAAGTCCGACCTGGACGAGCACGCCGAGCGGCGCGCCGAGGTCCGGCTGTTCGCGGCGCGTGGCCTCAAGGCCCGCGCCTGAGTGCGCCGGACCCCGCCTGAGCGGGGTCGACCGACGGTCCCGGGGACGCGTGAGCGTGACCCCGGGACTGTCGTCTCAGTTGGTAGGTCAACGCGGTCGCCTGGTACGACCGACACGGGGAACGCGGGTAGCGAGGAGGTAGGTGAGCATGGTCCTCGCCCTTGTGGTGTGTGCGGCGGTCGTGGCGCTCGGTGTGATCGGGCTGGTCGCGTTCGCGGTACGCCGCCGTGTGATCCAGCGGGTCGGTGGCACGTTCGACTGCAGCTACCGGCTCAAAATGCCGGCCGACGCCTCGACGCAGCCCGACCTCGACGAGAACGGCCAACCCACCCCGGCCCCGGTCCCGCAGACCGACGGCAAGGGGTGGGTTTTTGGTATCGGCCGGTACAGCGGCGATTCGATTGAGTGGTTCCGGGTCTTCTCCTACGCCCCGCGCCCGCGCAAGGTGCTGCCGCGCCGGGAGATCGAGGTGCTCGGCCGGCGCTACCCGGAGGGGCAGGAGGAGCTGGCCCTGCTCTCCGGCTCGGTGGTGCTGCGCTGTCTGCACAACGGGGCCCCGCTGGAGCTGGCGATGAGCGAGGACGCGCTCACCGGCTTCCTGGCCTGGCTGGAGGCGGCCCCGCCCGGCCAGCGGGTCAACGTCGCCTGATGTGCCCGGCTAGGCTGGCCGCATGGTCAATCTGACGCGCATCTACACCCGCACCGGCGACGACGGCACCACCGCGCTGGGCGACATGAGCCGCACGACCAAGACCGATCCGCGGCTGGTCGCGTACGCGGACACCAACGAGGCCAACGCCGCGATCGGCGTGGCGATCGCCGTCGGCGCGCTGCCCGAGGACGTGGCCGCGGTGCTGACCCGGGTGCAGAACGACCTCTTCGACGTCGGCGCCGACCTGGCCACCCCGGTGGTGGAGGACCCCAAGTACCCGCCGCTGCGGGTCCAGCAGTCCTACATCGACAAGCTGGAAGCGGACTGCGACCACTACCTGGAGTCGCTGGAGAAGCTCCGCAGCTTCATCCTGCCGGGAGGCACCCCGGGCGCCGCCCACCTCCACCTGGCCTGCACCGTGGTGCGCCGGGCCGAGCGGGCCACCTGGGCGGCGATCGACACGCACGGGGACACCGTCAACCCGCTGACCGCCAAGTACCTCAACCGGCTCTCGGACCTGCTGTTCATCCTGGCCCGGTCGGCCAACAAGGAGCGCGGCGACGTGCTCTGGGTGCCGGGCGAGAACCGCTAGCGCTGCTGCTGGGGGAGCTGCCAGCCGACGATCCGGCCGTCCTCGACGATCGCGCCGGCCGGCGGTTCCTTCGGCCAGAGCGTGTAGCTCGCGGCGATCGCGGTGTTCACCGCCGCGGCGATGCCGAGCTTCCAGTACCACTGGTCGAAGACCTCGGCGCCGGGGGCGTCGGTGAACAGCTTCAGCGCGGAGATCAGGGTGACGGTGATCGCCACCGAGATCAGCGTGCGCCGGCAGACCACCCACTCGTAGCGGCTGCGCGCGCTGCCGTACTTGGGCGCGGTCAGCGGCTTCGGCCCGCCCGCGAAGCGGTGCAGGAACCGGGCGTCGGCCCAGCGGACCACCGACGGACCGTAGCCGACCGAGAAACCGAGGTAGCTCGCGGCCAGCGCGTGCGTCCAGGAGGCGGTGGCGCCGCCACGCAGGTCGAGGAAGGTGAGCAGGAAGAGCGCCAGGTCGATCACGGGCAGCCCGACCAGCAGGACGGTGCTCACCGTGCGCCACCGCAGCAGGTAGCGACTGGCGAGGCCCAGGGCGAGGACCACCCAGAAGGCGACCTCGGCGGCGAGGACGAGGGTGACGATCATGGTCTCCTCCGGGACTCGGTGACGTTTCCAGGCTCCCGGAGCGCTCCCGCGCGCGCGTCGTCGCCGGGGACGGCCCCGGGCTGCACCTTTCGATGTACGGCCGCTCCTCCCGGCACCGGAGCCGTCGCCCCGCCGGGGATGATCTGATGGGGGCGTGCGCAGACCCACCTTCAGCCCGCGGCAGATCGACGGGTCCATCGCGCTCTTCGGAGTGCTCGGCGGACTGCTGCTGATCGCCTTCAAGGTGTACGACCACTCCTCGGCCGTGCCGCGCTGGCAGGTGCTGCCGGCGCTGCTGGCGATGGCGGCCCTGGAGCTGTTCCGGCGGACCAGGCCGATCCTGATCGCGACGCTCGGCGGGCTGGTCTTCGCCGGGAGCATCTTCACCGGCGCGCTGCTGGCGACCACCATGATGTACACCGACCTGCTCTACGCGGCGGTGGTGTACGGCCCGCGCCGGATGTCGCCGGTGCTGCACGTGACCGGCACCGCCTCGGTGCTGGTGCTGACCACCCTGACCTTCGTCTACAGCGACTCGGCGACGGCGGTCGCGGTGGTGGTGATCACCACGCTGATCTTCCTGGGCCCGCTGTGGACCGCCGACATCGTGCGCAAGCACCGGCAGGAGGCGGAGGCCCAGCGGCTGCGGGCGGAGCAGACCGCGCTGCTCTCGGAGATGGACCGGCGCGAGGCGATCGTCGCCGAACGCTCCCGGATGGCCCGCGAGTTGCACGACGTGGTGGCCAACCACCTGTCGGCGATCGCGATCCACGCCACCGGCGCGCAGTCGGTGGCGCGCCGTCAGCACCGGGCGGCGGACGATCCGGTGCTGGAGGTGCTCGGGGTGATCCGCGAGAACAGCGTCCAGGGATTGGCCGAAATGCGCCGCATCATCGGCCTGCTGCGCGACAGCGGCGGCGGCGAGGCCGACGAGTCCTACGCCGCACCGGACCTGTCGGCGGTGGACGCGCTGCTCGCCAAGGCGCGGGCGGCCGGGCAGGACGTCGGGCTGGGCTTCGAGCTGGCCGAGCGGGGCGAGCGCGGCGAACTGCCGGTGCCGGTGCAGCTGGCCGCGTACCGGATCGTGCAGGAGTCGCTGACCAACGCGCTCAAGCACGCCGGCCCGGGGGAGGTGCGGGTGCTGCTGGACTTCCGTCCCGGGGAGCTGCGGATCGCCGTGGACAGCCCGTACCGCCAGGGGGCGGGGCAGGCGCTGCCGGGCGCCCGGGCCGGGCTGGTGGGCATGGGGGAGCGGGCCTCGCTGCTGGGCGGCAGCTTCGAGGCCGGGCCGCGGGACGGCCGCTGGAGTGTGCGCGCGGTGCTGCCGCGGGCGCTGTCGACGGAGGAAGGAGCGGGACGGGCATGACGATCCGGGTGCTGGTCGCGGAGGACCAGGCGGCGGTCCGGGCGGCGCTGGTGATGATCCTGCGGGCCGAGCCCGACCTGGAGGTGGTCGGGCAGGCGGCGGACGGCGAGGAGGCCGTCCGGCTGGCGCTGGAGCTGCGGCCGGACGTCGTCCTGATGGATGTGCAGATGCCCCGGCTGGACGGCGTCTCGGCGACCCGCCAGGTGGTGGCGGCCGGGGCGGCGCAGGTCCTGGTGCTGACCACCTTCGACCTCGACGAGTACGTCTACGGCGCGCTGCGGGCCGGGGCGGCCGGCTTCCTGCTGAAGGACCTGGAGGCGGACACCCTCGTGGAGGGCATCCGTACGGTGGCCCGCGGGGACGGCATGCTGGCGCCCTCGGTGACCCGGCGGCTGATCGGTACCTTCGCCCGCCCGGAGCGGACGGTGGGTCCGGAGGTGCGGGCGGCGGTGGAGGGCCTGACGCCGCGCGAGCGGGAGGTGCTGGCCTGCATCGGCGCCG
Source organism: Kitasatospora sp. NPDC097605 (assembly GCF_040302725.1). Classification (NCBI taxonomy): domain Bacteria; kingdom Bacillati; phylum Actinomycetota; class Actinomycetes; order Kitasatosporales; family Streptomycetaceae; genus Kitasatospora; species Kitasatospora sp. NPDC097605. The sequence continues at coordinate 56,938 of NZ_JBEOSF010000040.1, forward strand.
GCCTGTCGAACGGTGAGATCGCCGGGCGGCTGGAGATGGCGGAGGCGACCACCAAGACGCACGTCAGCCGGATCCTGGCGAAGCTGCGGCTGCGCAGCCGGGTGCAGGCGGCGATCCTCGCCCAGGACCTCGGGCTGATGATCTGATCGACCGATTTGCTCAGGTGACCAGGTCGGTCGCAGATCACACCCTCGGATGGCACCACGGGCCGCGTCCGGGCACTAAAGTCCGGCCCATGAGCGATGCGGCTCGGTGGGCGAACCCTGCCTTGAGCCGCCTTCAGGGCCCGCCCACCGGGGCGGCGACGGCATCGGGAGACCCAGCCATGAGCAGTGCGTCCAGCAAGCAGATCGCCGTGATCGGTGCCGGCCTGATGGGCGCCGGCATCGCCCAGGTCTCCGCCCAGGCCGGGCACCCGGTGGTCCTGCGTGACGTGACCGAGGAGGCGCTGCGGCGCGGCCTCGACGGCATCCGCGCCTCGTACGACAAGTTCGTCTCCAAGGGGAAGCTCACCGCCGAGGACGCCGAGGCGGCGCTCGGCCGGATCACCACCACCACCGACCTGGGCGCGGTCGCCGAGGCCGACCTCGTGGTCGAGGCCGTCTTCGAGCAGCTGGACGTCAAGGAGGGCGTCTTCAAGGAGCTCGACAAGCTGGCCAAGGACGGCGCGGTGCTCGCCTCCAACACCTCCGCCATCCCGATCACCCGGATCGCCGCCGCCACCTCGCGTCCCGAGTCGGTCGTCGGCGTGCACTTCTTCTCGCCGGTGCCGCTGATGAAGCTGGTCGAGCTGGTCCGCGGCTACAAGACCAGCGACGAGACGCTGGCCGCCGCCCGGGCCTTCGCCGAGGGCGTCGGCAAGGAGGTCGTGGTGGTCAACCGCGACGTGGCCGGCTTCGTCACCACCCGTCTGATCACCGCGCTGGTCGTCGAGGCCGCCAAGCTCTACGAGTCGGGCGTCGCCACCGCCGAGGACATCGACGCCGCCTGCCGGCTCGGCTTCGGCCACCCGATGGGCCCGCTGGAGACCGCCGACCTGACCGGCGTGGACATCCTGCTGCACGCCGCGCGGAACATCTACGAGGAGACCCAGGACGAGAAGTTCGCCGCCCCGGAGATCATGGCCCGGATGGTCACCGCCGGCGACCTCGGCCGCAAGAGCGGCCGCGGCTTCTACCCGTACCCGGGCAAGTGACCCCGGGCGAGTGAGCCGGTGACGGGCGGGCCGGACGGGCGGGCACTCCCGGTCGGCCCGCCTCCCCGAGAGCGGGTGAGTTTCCTCACGCCGGTGCCGCGGACGGGTGATTTGGGCGGTAATCGAGCGTAGGTGTGGAGAGTTCCTGCGTATATTCCCTCGGACGAGTGAAATTGCTTCAGATCCGGTCCGCAACCAGCAACCCTGCGGGCCGGCTCGCCGTCAGTTGTGATGACGAGGAATCCGGGATTCCGGCCGGGGCCGGTGCGTGGGGCCGCGGGCCCGCCCGGCGCCCGGACCGCCACCGCCCCGCCACCCTCCCGGCCCGAGACCGTCAGCGACACCCGTCCCCACCGACAGCCGCACACCAGACACCCGTACACCCGTACCCCAGGCCCGCCACGCGGAGGAGGAGAGCATGCGCATCACCGGCGACCACGCGGCGCTGGCCATCGAAGGCCGCCTCGACGTGCGCACCGCCGCCGACGCGCGGGCCCGGCTGCACCAGGCCGTCGACGGCGGCCTCGGCGACCTCGTCCTCGACCTGGCCCGCCTGGAGTTCTGGGACGCCACCGGCCTGGGCGTGATCATGGGCACCCACCGCCGGGCCGGGCGCATCGGCCGCCGCCTGGTGCTCCGCTCCGTCCCCGCCCAGCTCCAGCGCCTGCTGGTGGCCACCCGGCTGCACCGCATCCTCGCCGTCGAGGGCATCACCGCCGACCCCCGCGGCGCCACCCTCCCGGCCGTCTGACGCCGGGCGCGTCCCTGGCCCGTCCCGGGGGCGTCGCGCACCCCGGCACGGCGCTGCGCGGGCGGGCACGGATGTGCGAGAGTCTGGCGTCAGGACACGGCCCGCACGGCCCGGCCTCGCCGGGGTGACGGCCGGCAGGGGTTGACGGCGCGAGTGTGGGGCGGAGCAGAACGTGGCACAGCCAACCGGTGATTTCCGGCAGGAGTCCGTGCGCATCCGGAGCGGTGAACTGGTCTCCGGGGGACTGCTGGTGACCGTCGGTGGCCCCGAGGGCTCCGAGGTCCGGCCCTGCCCCGGGGAGTGGCGGCCCCGGCCGCGCCGCACCGGGCCCGGCACGCCCGCCCGCGGCCCGGCCGGCGAGGCCGGCCGCCGGGTCGGCCCGCTCGCCCTCGGCGCCGGGCCCGCCGACCTGCCGCTGCTCGACCGCGAGGCCGACATCGCCCAGCTGCTCGGCCTGCTCGCCGAAGGCCGGTCCATACGCCTGGTCGGCCAGGCCGGCTCCGGTCGCAGCGCCCTGCTGTCCGCCGTCGCCGAGGCGGCCGGCGGCCTCGCCCCCGGCGGCGTGGTCCAGCTCTGCGGCCACCGCCGCACCGCCGCCGACCTGCTCCAGGACCTCTTCGCGGCCACCCACCACGCCCCCGGCTTCCGCCCCGACCCCAACCAGCTGGCCGACCACCTCGCCGGAGTCGGGGCGATCGTCGTCATCGACGAGGTCGCGCCGGTCGGCGCCGAACTGGAGGCGATGCTCGCCGCCGCCCCCGACAGCGTCTTCCTGATCTCCGCCGCTCCCGACAGCCCGCTGCTCCCGGCGGATTCCCGGCTCCAGGACCACCTGGTCGCCGGCCTCTCCCGGCCCGCCTGCCTGGCCCTCGCCGCCCGGCTGGCCGGGCGGCCGCTGGACGCCGCCGAGAAGGCCTGGGCGGTGGACCTCTGGTTCGAGTCCGAGGGCCTGCCGCTGCGCTTCGTCCAGGCCGCCGCGCTGCTGCGCCAGCGGGACGTCGCGGTGGACGCGCTGGTCGCCGCAGAGGAGGACCGGATGGACGTCTTCGGGGCGGTGAAGGAGCCCGTCCGCCACCCCGACCCGGCGGTCCGCGAGGCCGCGCTGCGCGACACCGTGCCGCTGCCCTCGGTCGCCGAGTCCACCCTGCCCGCCGTCCGGCTCGCCGAGGGGCTGAGCGAGACCGCGCAGGCCGTGCTGCGGCTCGCCGTGGCGTTCGGCGGGGAGTGCCCGACCGCCCCGCACCTGCCCGCGCTGATCGACGTGGGCCAGGGCGAGAGCGCGCTCGCCGAACTCGCCGACGCCGGGCTCGCCGTCTCGATCGGCGGCCACCACCGGCTCACCGCCGGGGCCCTGGACCTGCTCGCCCCGCACTGGCCGGCCCGTGGCACCGCCGACGGCGCCGCCCAGCACTTCGCCTGGTGGGTCGGGCACTCCTCGGTCTCGCTGCCGCAGATCGCCGCCGAGGCCGAGGTGGTGATCGGCGCCCTGCTCGCCGACCGGGCCGCCGGCCGGCACGAGGCGGTGCTGCGGCTGGCCCGCGCGGCGGCCCCCGCGCTGGCGCTGGCGCTGCGCTGGGGGGCCTGGGAGCGCGCCCTGCAGCTCGGCCTGGAGGCCGCCCGGCGGACCGGCGCCAGGGCCGACGAGGCCTGGTTCCACCACGAGCTCGGCGTGTACGCCGTCTGCACCCGTGAACCCGCCCGGGCGATGGCCGAGTTGGAGGCCGCGCTGGCGCTGCGCGGGGCGATCGGCGAGCGGCGCGGGGCGGCCGGGGCGCGCCGGATGCTCGACCTGCTGCGCGCCGAGGGCCGAGCGCTGCCGCCCGCCGCGCCGGCCCAGGCGCCGCCGGCCCGCCGGCCCGGGCTGCGGGCCCTCGCCCGGGGGCCGCTGCGGCTCGGCGGCAAGCGCACCGCGATCGCCGCCTCGGCGGCGGTCCTGGCGCTGGGCGTGCTCGGTACGGCGGTCGGGATGACCGTGGGCGGCGAGGGGAAGGGCAAGGACCCGCACAGCAGCAGCGACGACGGCGCCGCCCTCCCCGGCGCGGGCGCCTCGCCGCGCTCCACGGCGCCGCGGCCGTCGTCGTCCTCGCCCTCCTCGCCGTCCGCCTCGGCCGAGGCGCCCGCCGACGGGTCCCCGGAGGAGGCCGGCGCGCAGGACTCGGAGGAACCGGAGGACGAGCCCGCGCCGAGCGGCGGGGCCACCGCCTCGCGGACGCCGTCCGGCTCGCCGTCGGCCTCGGGGTCGGCATCGAAGCGGCCGAGCCGTTCGCCGAGCCCGGGGGATAGCACCGCCGCCGCGCCCTCGCAGCCCCCGGCCGCCCCGAACCCGCCGCAGCCCCCGGCGGGCGGCTCGGCCGGCGGCGCCGCGGGTGGGACGGGCGGCGGCACGGGTGGTGGTGCGGCGGGCGGCACGAGCGGTGGCGGTTCGACCGGTGACGGGGGGAACACCGGCGGCACTCGGCCGACCGGTGAGACCAGTCCGTCCCCCATGACCCCGGCGCCCACCCAGCCCACCTCCACGACCTCGCCCACGACGACGCCGTCGGACCCTGGGAGTCCGACGGCGTCCGCGACGTCTCCGTCGCCGAGCGGTACCTGACCGCTCAGAAGAGCTTCAGCTTGTCGTCGTCGATGCCGCGCAGCTCGTCGTAGTCCAGGACCACGCAGCCGATGCCGCGGTCGGTGGCCAGCACGCGCGCCTGCGGCTTGATCTCCTGCGCGGCGAAGACGCCCTTCACCGGCGCCAGCAGCGGGTCCCGGTTGAGCAGCTCCAGGTACCGGGTGAGCTGCTCGACGCCGTCGATCTCGCCGCGCCGCTTGATCTCGACGGCGATCGTGGTGCCGTCCGCGTCACGGCACAGGATGTCCACCGGGCCGATCGCGGTCGGGTACTCGCGGCGGATCAGCGACCAGCCGGAGCCGAGCACCTCCATCCGGTCGGCCAGCAGCTCCTGGAGGTGGGCCTCGACGCCGTCCTTGATCAGGCCGGGATCCACGCCGAGTTCGTGCGAGGAGTCGTGCAGCACCTCCTCCAGCGTGATGATGAGCTTCTCGCCGGCCTTGTTCTCCACCGTCCAGACCCCGTCGGCCTCCTTGAGGGCGCACGGCGGGGACATCCAGTTGAGCGGCTTGTAGGCGCGGTCGTCGGCGTGGATGCTGACGCTGCCGTCGGCCTTGACCAGGATGAGCCTGGTGGCGGAGGGCAGATGGGCGGAGAGCCGACCGGCATAGTCGACTGAGCAGCGGGCAATTACGAGACGCACGGTCGACCACGCTAGCCCACCGGGGCCAGTTGATGCGATTCCACGACGACCGGGTGAAGAATCCGCGAACCCGGCCACCATGGATCCCCTGCGATCCCGCGAAAGCCTGTCGGCACCCTGGCGGCCACCACCATAGGCCGCTACGGTGTGTGACGGATTGCTTGCGGGAGCGCTGTCAACGGGGATGGAGACTTCAGATGAACGATCCGACAGGATCCGGCCAATGTGGTGCACCCGGGCGCATTCCCGGAGCAATCCGCAGGAATGACCGGCCTGGCCCGTCGTTGACTGCCACGCTGTTCTGAGCGGCCGGCGCCCCCGACCAACGTCTCCCTCGACAGGTCAGCGGCGCCCCCGCGTCGGCGCGGTGCCGGAAACACGGCCGTCCGACGGCGTCACACCCGTCCGACGGTGCTCCGGACACACACGCGCCCCACCCTCACCCTCAGCTTGGACTTGGACTACGCATCACCACCCGGGCGCCGCGCGGGTGGACCGCGAGAGGAGAACCCATGTCGCTCGACGTCTCACCGGCCCTGCTGGAGAAGGCCGAGCGGGACGAGGTCGACGAGCGGGAGTTCGTCGACTGCGTCCGCGTCTCCCTGCCGTACGCCTGGGACCTGATCAGCTCGCTGGTCGCCCGGACGAAGGTCGACGGCACCGACTTCGCCGACAACCAGGTACCGCCGCCCAGCGAGCAGGCCCGCGGCCAGCTCCTGCGGGCGCTCGCCAGCAACGCCATCCGGGGGGCCCTGGAGCGGCACTTCGGGGTCGAGCTGGCCTTCCAGAACTGTCACCGGGTGGCGGTGTTCCGGCCGTCCTCGGCCAACAAGAAGCGCTACGAGCGCTTCACCTCGGTCCGTGAACAGCTGCTCAACCAGTCCGACGAACTCCGCGATTGCTGATCGCGGCCCCGTCTCGGCTCGACTCAGCCCAGCTGGGGCAGGACCTCGGAGCCGAGCCGGGCGATGTTGTGCAGAGTCGCCTCCCGGTCGCCGCTGCCCTCGGCGAGCAGGGCGAAGCGGCGGATGCCGGTCCGCTCGGCGGTGGCCTGGAGCCGGTCGGCGCACTGCCGGGGCGTCCCGACCGCGTGCAGGTCGCAGAGCAGTTCGGTGTACTGGCGCGGGTCGCGCATCTTGCGTTCCCGGCCGTCCACCGTGCGGTGCGCGCCGAGCCCGAACTCGAACCAGCCGGGCATCGCGCGCAGCAGGGTGGCCCGGGCCGCCGAAGTGCGGTCGTCGACCTGGGCCACCCCGGCCGCGACGTGCTGGCGGCTGACCCGGCGCAGCTGCTCCTCGCCGCGTCCGGCCGCCAGCCAGGCGGAACGATACAGCTCCAGCATGTGCAGCTTGTCCTCGTCGCCGGAGTGCATGCCGAGCAGCATCGGCAGGCCCCGTTCGGCGGCGGTGCGCACCCCGCCGGGTGAGGTGCAGGCGACCACCACCGGCGGTCCGGCCGGTGGGCGGCCGGCGGTGGTGAGCTGCTCGTCGGCGGGGCCGTCGGCGTCCTGGCGCTGACGGGGGAAGCGCAGTACTCCGGTCCGGTCGTCGAGGCCCAGCCAGGCGCCGAGGTCCGGGCGGCGCGGCGGTTCGGTGGCACGGGGCACCACGGCCACCTCGGGGAAGCTGAACTGCGGTCCGGCCGCGCCCACCCGGGAGCCGCGCAGCCAGCGCAGCAGCAGGTCGAGCCGTTCCGGGAAGCCCCCCTCGAAGGCGTCCACGCCGCTGCCGAAGACGTCCAGGTCGATCCACGGGCCGCCGCGGCCCACGCCGAGCGTGAAGCGTCCGCCGGAGGTGAGGTGGAGCAGCGCGGCCTGTTCGCCGAGGGCCACCGGGTGCGTGGTGGAGAGCACGCTGACCGCCGTGCCGATGCCGATCCGCCTGGTCCGGCCGAGCAGCAGCGCGGCCAGCGTGGCGGCGTTCGGGCAGACCCCGTACGGGACGAAGTGGTGCTCGGCCAGCCAGACGCTGTCCAGTCCCGCCTGCTCGGCCGCGACGGCGGCGCGCACCGTGCGGTCCAGTGCCTCGCCGTGGGTCTGGCCGGGGAACTGCGCGGAGAGCAGGAACGCGCCGACCCGTACCGGTGCGGTGTCCGCGGCGGGGGCGCCGGAGCGCTGGACGGCCGGCAGCGGGACGCCGGCGGTGACGGCCGTGGCGCCGGTGGCGGTCAGCGTCGGGCCGGGGGCCGGCGGGCGGACGCCGACCGGGCGGCGGGTCTCGGCGCGGGCGCTGGTTCTGGTCATTCTGAGGCCTCCTCGGGTGCGCGCAGGGTCTGCGGGCCCCGCCTGTCTCCTCGTGAGTAGCCGATGTCATGTGCCAATGGCACGCCGGAGCACCGATTTCCCGGAGAAACGGGTGGATCTCCCGAGAAACACCCGATCATCCTCCGATGCCGTGATAGTGGCCCGGGTGGGTGGTGGCCGGCCGTAGGCTGGAACGGTCCCAGCACCCCGTAGAGAGGTAGCCGCCGTGTCGCCCCGACGCAACCGGATCAAGAGCGCCGCCGACCGCGACCGGGCGGAGCCGGCCGCACCGCTGGGCGGCTCGATGCGCCGGACCGAGAACTACCAGGGCGACGACTGGGTGGTGCAGACGGTCGCCGGCACGGCCGGCCGGTACTACCGCTGCCCGGGCTGCGACCAGGAGATCCCGCCCGGGGTGGGCCATGTGGTGGCCTGGCCGATGCACGGCGCGGGGGTGGACGACCGCCGGCACTGGCACCGGGCCTGCTGGAGCGCTCGGGAGCGCCGGGCCTCGAACCTGCTCCGCGGCCGCGGCGCTCCCAAGTACTGACCGGCCCCTGCGCGCTCAGGCGTCGCGGTTCTTCAGCACCATCGCCCCGCCGACCAGCGCGGCGAGCGTCCAGGCCAGGCAGATGACGAAGCCCGCCAACGGCCCGTACGGCTGGCCCTGCTGCTCGTAGACCAGCAGCATCCGGGAGCCGGCGTAGTCGGGGAAGTAGTGGGCGACGGTCTTGGCGCCCGGCACCGCCGAGAGGATCGGCGACAGCAGGAAGAAGAACGGCACCAGCACGCCCAGCGCCAGCGTCTGGTTGTGCAGCATCGCGGTGACGCCGGCCGAGAAGAGGCAGAGCATCGTGAGGTAGAGCGCGGCGCCGAACACCGCGCGCAGCACGTGCGGTTCGCCCAGCGAGGTGGAGTGGTCGCCGAGCAGCGCCTGGCCGGTGAAGAAGGTGACGAACGCCGTCACCAGCGAGACGGCCAGCGCGAGCCCGCCGAGCACCACGGCCTTGCCGGTGAGCAGGGTGCCGCGCTGCGGGACGGCGGCCAGGGAGACCCGGATCATCCCGCTGCTGTACTCGTTGCCGATCGCCAGCACGCCGAAGACGATGATGGCCAGCTCGCCGAGCATGATGCCGGCGAACGAGGTGCCGGTGGCGTCGAACGGGGAGGTGTCGCTCTGGAACTCCTCGAAGTTGTTGTTGGTGAGCAGGGACAGCAGGGCGCCGACGACGAGGGTGACCACGAAGGTCAGCGCCAGGGTCCAGACCGTCGAGCGGACGCTGCGGATCTTGGTCCACTCGGAGCGCAGGACCGCGGGGAAGGACGCCATCTCAGTTCTCCTCCGTGCTGCGGGAGGCCGGCTGCTGGGCCTGCCCGCTCTGCCAGTCCGCGCCCCAGGCGCGGGGTGCGCCGGCCGCGTCCCGCCCCGGCCCGTCGCCGGCGTGGTACTCGACCGCGTCGGCCGTCATCTGCATGAACGCCTCCTCCAGCGAGGCCTGCTGCGGGCTGAGCTCGTGCAGCACCAGGCCGTTGGCGGCGGCCAGCTCGCCGAGCGCGGCGAGGTCGCCGTCGACCACCTCGTAGGAGCCGTCCGGCCCGGCCTCGTGCCGCACCCCGGCGCCGGCCAGCACGTCGAGCAGCCGCTCGGGCTGCGGGGTGCGCAGCCGCACGGCGGAGCGGGAGTTGCGGCGGATGAATTCGGCCATCGGCAGGTCGGCGAGCAGCCGGCCCCGGCCGATGACCACCAGGTGGTCGGCGGTGACGGCCATCTCGCTCATCAGGTGGGAGGAGACGAAGACGGTGCGGCCCTCCGAGGCCAGCCGCTTCATCAGGTTGCGGATCCAGAGGATGCCCTCCGGGTCCAGGCCGTTGACCGGTTCGTCGAACATGACGATCTCCGGGTCGCCGAGCAGCGCGCTGGCGATGCCGAGGCGCTGGCCCATGCCGAGCGAGAAGCCGCGGGCGCGCTTGCGGGCGACCGGGGTGAGGCCGACCAGGGCGAGCACCTCGTCCACCCGGCGCTCGGGGATCCGGTTGCTCTGGGCCAGCCAGAGCAGGTGGTCGCGGGCGGTGCGGCCGGGGTGGACGGCCTTGGCCTCCAGCAGCGCGCCGATGTACTTGAGCGGCTCGCTGAGCTGCCCGTATCTCTTGCCGTCGATGGTGACCCGGCCGCCGGTGGGGCGGTCGAGGTCGAGGATCATGCGCATGGTGGTGGACTTGCCGGCGCCGTTGGGCCCGAGGAATCCGGTGACCACCCCCTGCGGGACCTTGAAACTCAGCCGGTCCACGGCCAGTGTGCGGCCGTAACGTTTGGTCAGGTCGTGCAACTCGATCATGGAAGCTCCCTCACTCTCCGTCAGGCTATGACATTGCGGACAAGGAGGCCCGCCGAGTGGGCCCGCCGGGCACACCGGAATACGGTGGCCCCATGACCCAGCTCCCCTCCGCAGTGTCGGTCCGCGAGAGCGGCACCGGAACTCCCCTCGTGCTGCTGCACGCCTTCCCGCTCAACGCCGCCATGTGGTCCGCCCAACTGGACGAGCTGCCCGGTCCGGACGGGGACCGGGCCCGGGTGATCGCCCCCGATCAGCGCGGCTTCGGCGGCGCCGGGCTGGGCTCCGAGGAGCCCTCGCTGGAGGCCGTCGCCGACGACGTCGCCCGGCTGCTGGACGCCGCCGGGATCGACCGGGCGGTGCTCGGCGGGCTCTCGATGGGCGGGTACGTGGCGATGGCCTTCGCCGAGCGGCACCCGGACCGGCTGGCCGGCCTGCTGCTGGCCAACACCAAGGCCACCGCAGACCCGGAGGCCGCCAGGGAGAACCGGGAGCGGATCGCCTCCGCCGTGCTGGCCCGGGACAGCGTCCGGCTGCTGCTGGACGAGCGGGTGGCGCAGGGCCAGCTCGCCCCGGGCTCGCAGCACCTGGCCGACCGGGTGCAGCACCTGGTCGCCGCCGCGCCGCCGGCCTCCGTCGCCTGGGCGCAGCGGGCCATGGCGGCCCGTCCGGAGCGCCTTGAGGTGCTGGCCGGGCTGCGGGTGCCGGCCGCCGTGGTGGCGGGCGCGGAGGATGCGCTGATGCCGCTCGACGAGGCCGAGCTGATGATGCGGACGCTGCCGGACGCGGAGCTGACGGTGCTTCCCGGAGTCGGCCACCTGAGCGCGATCGAGGCGCCGGAGGCGTTCGACGCGGCGGCGCTGCGGCTGCTGGAGCGGGTGGCGGCGGGATGAGGGAGGAGCGGGCGGAGACCGGCGGCTGGGACTTCTCCGCGCTGGAGGTGACCGGCCGGATGCCGGTGACCAACCGGGCCGAGGGGCTGCTCGAACTGACCCTGGAGCCGCTGGGCGAGGACTACTGGCTGCGCCCGGGGGAGACGTTCATCGTCACCTCGTACGGGGACTACGGCCCCGGGCACCCCTTCGAGGTGCAGTACTGGCCGGACTCGGTGTCGGTCTGGTGCACCTCGTGGTTCGGGACGGTCTCGGACGACGAGGGCAACCAGCTGAGCTGCGGGCACCAGCGGCCGGACGGCGCCTACCCGCGCTGAGGCCGCGCCGGTGGAACGGGGACGGCCCCCGCCCGGGAGGGGCGGGGGCCGTCCTGGCTCGCGGGCCGGGTCAGCGCGACTGCTGGGCGGGCACGCCCATGGTGTCGTCGTTCGGCAGCGAGGCGGCGGCCACGGCCGCGCCGGTCAGCGTCGCCAGCATCTCGCGGACGTTGGTCAGCTGGGCGTTGATGCTGTCGCGGCGGTTGGTGAGCGCCGCCAGCTCGCGCTCGGATTCGCTGCGGATGCGGTCGGCCTTGGCGTTGGCGTCGGCCACGATGTCCTCGGACTGGCGCTGGGCCGTCTCGACGGTCTGGCGGGCGCGGCGCTCGGCGTCGGTGCGCAGCTTCTCGGCCTCCAGGCGGAGCTGCTCGGCGCGGTGCTCGATCTCGGCCAGCCGCTTCTCGGCCTTGGCCTGACGGGCGGCCAGGTCCCGCTCGGACTGCTCGCGGCGCTTGGCCAGGTTGGTCTCGAACTCCAGCGCGGCCTGGGCGGCCTTGGTGCGGGTCTCCTCGAAGAGGGCGTCCGCCTCCTCGCGCTTGTTCTGGGCGTCCTTGTTGGCCTCGGCGCGCAGCTGGGCGGAGTCGCTCTTGGCCTTGTCGACGATCCGCAGGCCCTCGTCCTCCGCCTTGGCCTTGCGGTCCTTGGCGTAGTTCTCGGCCTCGGTGCGGACCTGCTGGGCGGCCGCCTCGGCGAGCTCGCGGTGCTGCTCGGCGGCGCGGTTGGCCTCCTCGCGCAGGTCCTTGGCCTCCTCCTCGGCGAGCCGCAGGATCTTCTCGACCCGGGCGCCGAGGCCGGCGTACGAGGGCTCCGACTCGGCGACCGCCGCCTGGGCGGTCTGGGTCTCCAGGTGGAGCTCCTCGATGCGCTTCTCGAGGGCGCTGATCCGGGTCAAGGCACTGTCACGGTCGGCCACCAGCTTGGTGATCCGCTCGTCGACCTGGGCGCGCTCGTACCCACGGCGCACCAGGTCGAAGCCGTGAGGGGAGTGACTGTCGCTCATGGGGTTCTGGGCTTCCTGTCGTCAAACCGCTGAGGTGGTTGAGGGAATCCTGACACGGTACCGGAGTGTCGGCGACGAAACGCCGTTGTCCCGCGGACAATGTCCGCTCAATCGGGTGGTGCGTTCTTGGAGCGATTGCCACCCGACCGGGGGGAGCCAATTCCGGCACCAGCCTTGGCACCCCCGTCCTTCTTGCCGCTGCTTCCCCCGTTGGCCTGTGCGACCGGTGACGGCGCCTCGAAGGCCTCCAGGGCGGACAGCACGTCCTGCACCCTGGAGATCTCGGTGTTGATGTCCTTGCGACGGCGCACCAGTTCGTCCAGCTCGCGCCGGCCCTCGTCGGTGGCCCGCTTCGCCTCGGCCCGCGCCTCGGCGAGCAGTCGCTCGGCCTCCGCCTTCGCCAGTTCGATCTGCTCGTCGGCGGCCCGGTCGGCGGCCCGCACCCGCTTCTCGGCCTCGGCCGACGCCGTCTCCAGCCGCTCCTCCGCCTCGTCCTGAGCGGACTTCAGCTTGGCCTCGGCCTTGATGATCAGGGCCTCGGCGCGGTCGGTCGAGCTGGCGAGCTTGGTCTCGGCCTCCTTCAGCAGGCCCTCGGCCTTGCGGACGGCCGACAGCCGGACCTTGCTGGCCTCGGCGGACGCCTCCGAGGTGAGCTCGTTGGCCCGGTCCTCGGCGGCCGCGACCAGCGCCGCGGCCCGGTCCTCGGCCTCGGCGACGGTGGCCACCGCCTGCTCCTCGGCCTCGGTCAGCTGCTCCTGGGCGGCCGTCACCAGCGCGTCCACCCGCTCGCCGGCCGACTTCATGGCCTGCGCGTTCTCCTTGCGGGCGCGCTCGTGCAGGGCCTCCACCTCGGCGTCGGTGCGCTCGCGCAGCTCCTCCGCGCGCTCGCGGATCGCGGTGGCGTCCCGGCGGGCCTCGGAGAGCAGCGCGTCGGCGTCGGCACGGCCCTTCTCGACGGCCTCCTGCCCGGCGGCCTCGCCGGCCGCGACCAGCCGGTCGGCCTCCTTGCGGGCGGCGGCGACCATCGCGTCGGCCTGCTCCTCGGCGGCGGCGGTGGTGGCCAGCGCGGTGGTCCGGGCGTCCTCGCCGAGCGCCTCGGCGTCCGCGAAGGCCTTCTCCAGCACGGACTTGGCCCGCTCGCGGGTGGACTTGTCGAACTGCTCGGCGGCCTCGCGGACCTCGGCGTCGTAGGCGTCGGCGCGGCCGTGGGTGGCCGTGTCGTACTCGTCGGCGAGGGTGCGGGTGGCGAGCGCGTACTCCTCGGCCTCGGCGCGCAGCGCGGCGGCGAACTCCTCCGCCTCGGCGACGGTGGCGGCGGCCCGCTCCTCGCCGGCGGCCACCGTCCGGGCGGCCAGCTGCTCGGACTCGGCGCGCTGCTGGTCGGCGGCCTCCTGGGCGGCGCGCAGGGTGTCCTCGGCCTCGGCGCGCAGCTGCTCGTCGTAGGCCTGCGCCTCGGCGCGCAGCCGGGCCAGCTCCAGCTCGGCGGCCTCGTGGTCGGCGGCCAGCTCCAGTTCGGTCTGCTCGCGCAGGGCGGCCGTCTCGGCGGCGGTCCGGGCGCGCAGGTCGGCGGTCTCGTGCTCGGCGGTCTCGCGCAGCCGGGCCACCTCGTGCTCGGCGGCGGCCCGCAGCTCGGCGGTCTCCTGCTCGGCGAGCGCGCGCAGTTCGGCCGTCTCGCGGTCGGCGAGCGCCCGCAGCTCGGTGGTCTCCCGGTCGGCGGTGTCGCGCACCTCGGCGGCGGCCCGCTCGGCCTGCTCGCGCAGCTCCTCGGTGTCCCGCTCGGCGGCGGCCCGCAGCTCGGCGATCTGCTGGGAGGCGGTCTCGTGCAGCCCGGCCACCGACTGGCGGACCTCGGCGGCCTCCTCCTCGGCGGCCTCGACCAGGGCGGCGGCCTCGGTCCGGCCGGCCTCGACGAGCTCCTCGCCGTCGCGCCGGGCCTGCTCCAGCTCCTCGCCGGCCTCGGTGCGGATCGCGGCGGCGGTGGCGCGGGCCTCGGACAGCTCGCGGCCGGCCTCGGCGCGGACCGTCTCGGCCTGCTCCTCGGCGAGCGCCAGCTCGGCCGTGCCCCGCTCGCGGAGCTTCTTGGCGGCGGTTTCGGCTTCGGTGCGGACGCGTTCGGCGTGGGCGTCGGCGGCCTCGCGGACGGCGGCGGCCTCGGCGGCGGTGCGCTCGGTGAGTTCCGCTGCGGCGGTTTCGGCTTCGGTGCGGCGCTGTTCGGCGGTGGTCTCGGCGGTTTCGAGGGCGCGTTCGGCCTCGGCCTGGAGGCGGGCGGTCTCGGTGGCGGTGCGTTCGGTGAGTTCGGCCGCGGCGGTTTCGGCTTCGGTGCGGACGCGTTCGGCGTGGGCGTCGGCGGCCTCGCGGACGGCGGCGGCCTCGGCGGCGGTGCGCTCGGTGAGCTCGGCCGCGGCGGTCTCGGCTTCGGTGCGGCGCTGTTCGGCGGTGGTCTCGGCGGTTTCGAGGGCGCGTTCGGCCTCGGCCTGGAGGCGGGCGGTCTCGGTGGCGGTGCGTTCGGTGAGTTCGGCCGCGGCGGTTTCGGCTTCGGTGCGGACGCGTTCGGCGTGGGCGTCGGCGGCCTCGCGGACGGCGGCGGCCTCGGCGGCGGTGCGCTCCGTCAGCTCCGCCGCGGCGGTCTCGGACTGCTCGCGGGCGGCCGCGGCGGCGGACAGCAGCTCGGCGGTCTCCTCGCGCTCCCGGAGCAGCCCGGCGGAGGCCTCCTCCCGTTCGCGCCGGCTCTCCTCGCGCAGCGCCTCGGCGGCGGCCTCGGCCTCGGCCCGGGCCCGCGCGGCCTCGGTGTCGGCCTCGGTGCGCACCCGCTCGGCGTCGGCCACCGCGGCGTCGCGCACGGCGTTCGCCTCGGCCTGCGCGTCGGCCCGCAGCGCCTCGGCGGCGGCGCTCGCCCCGGCACGCACCCGCTGGTCGAACTCGGTTGCCTCGCGGCGCAGTTCGACGGTCTCGCGCTCTGCGGCGGCCCGGTTCTCGGCGGCCGCGGCCTTGGCGGCGGTGAGCGCGTCCCGGCCCTGCTGCTCGGCGGCCGCGGTGGTCTTGGCGGCCTCGGCGCGGGCCCGCTCCAGGGTCTGCTCGGCCCGGCCCTGGGTCTCCGCGGCCTGCTCCTTGGCCTGCTCGCGCAGTCGCTCGATCTCGGCGGCGGCGCCCGCGCGCAGCTCGTCCGCGTCGGCCTTGGCCTTGGTCAGCAGCTCCTCGGCGCTCTTCGCCGACTCCTCGATCTGGACCACCGCCTGCCGGCGGGCCTCGCCGCGCACCCGCTCGGCCTCGGCGGCCGCCTGCGAGCGCAGCTCCTCCGCCTCGGCGCGCAGCCGGGCGGCCTCGTCCTGCATCTCCTGGATCCGCTCGCGGACCGCGGCGGCGTCGTCCAGGGCGGCGTTCTGGGCGGCCTCGACGGCGGCCTGCGCCTGCTCGCGCAGCCGCTCCGCCTCGGCGGCGGCCTCGGTGCGGATCCGCTCGGCCTCGGCGGTGGCGCCGGCGCGGGCGGCCTCGGCGTCCCGGCCGGCCCGGTCCAGCATCTCCTCGGCGCTCTTGGCGGCCTTGGCCAGATGGGCGGCGGCGTCCTTGGCGCCGGCGGCCCGGCCGGCCTCCTCGGCCTCGCCGCGCAGCTGCTCGGCGGCGGCCTCGGCCTGCGCCCGCAGCTCGGCGACGTCCCGGTCGGCCTGGGCGCGCAGCTCGGCGATCGCGGCCTCGGCCTCGGCGCGCAGCTGACCGGCCACCGACTCGGCGGTGGCGCGCAGCCGCTCGCTCTCCTCGGCGGCGGCGGCCTTGGCGGCCTCCGCCTCGGCCTGCTTGGTGGCGGCCTCGGCGCGGATCGCGTCGGCCTCCTTGGTGGCCTGGGCGACCATCCGGGCCACCTCGGCCCGGGCGGTCTGCGAGCGCTGCTCGCTGGCGGCCTCGCCGTCGGCGACCCTCCGCTCGGCGGCGGCCTCGGCGTCGGCCTGCAGCTGCTCGGCGGCGGCCTCGGCCCGGGCGCGCAGCTCGGCGGCCTCCTGGCGGGCCCGCTCGGCCTCGGCGACGGCCTCGGCGCGCAGCCGTGCTATCTCCGCCTGGGCGTGGTCCAGCTCCTGCCGGGCGCGGGCCTGCTCGGCGGCGGCGGTCTCCTTGAGCCGGCCGATCTCGGCCCGGGCGGCGGCCAGCTGCTGCTCGGCGGCGGCGTGCGCGGCGGCCAGCTGCTGCTGGGCCTCGCCACGGGCGGCGTCCACGTCGGCGGCGGCCTGGGCACCGGCCTGCTGGGCCTGCTCGGAGGCGGCCCGCAGCAGCCGTTCGGCGTCGCTCTGGGCGCGCTGGAGGGCGGCCTCGGCGGCGGCCTGGGCCTCGCCGCGGGCGGCGTCGACGTCGGCGGCGGTCTGCGCGCGGGCCTGGTCGGACAGCGCGGCGGCCTCGGCGCGGGCGGCGGCCATCATCCGGTCGGACTCGGCGCGCGCCTCCTGGAGCAGGCGCTGGGCCTCCTGCTCGGTGCCGGCCCGGGTCTGCTCGGCCCAGTTGACGTTCTCGTTGACGTGCTGCTCGGCGCTGCGCCGCAGCTCCGCGAGCTCCTCCTCCAGCTGGCGGCGGCGGGCGGCCAGCTCGGCCTCCAGCCGGGCGGTGCGTTCGGCGGCCTCCGCCATCATCCGCTGGGTGGCGGCCTGCGAGTCGCGCAGCTGGCGCTCGGCGTCGGCGCGCAGCTGCTGGGCCTGCATCTCGGCGGTGCGGAGCATCTGCTCCGCCTGGCCGGACACGGCGTCGAAGGCGCGCGGCTGGGCGAGCATGCGGCGGGACTCGTGCAGCTTGGCCCGGAGCACCTCCACCTGGTAGGCGAGGTCCTCGGCATGCTCGACTGACTTGTCCCGCTCCTTGCGAGTCCGATCCATCTCGGCCTCGAACTGGGAGAGGTGATCGTCAACCTCGTAGCGGTCGTAGCCCCGCACTCCGCGGTCCCATCCATCTCCTGGTCGCGTCCTCGACCCGGCCGGTCCGCGCTCCCGTTGTCCGGGCACGGTCCGACTGGTCCTTGCATCCGCGGCCGTCCGGACACCCCCGCCTAGCCGGGGACGCCCGCCGCGGTCGGCGGAGTCCGGGGCGTGGGAGCGCGGTCGATCCGCATTCCCCCGTCCGGGTGGACTCCTGGGCGAACTCTTGCCTTGTGGAGAATGGTGACAGATCCGTCTTGCGACTGTTCAGCCGTGCCCGCGTAATGGACTCCCCTGCGACGGGCCTCCCACCGGGGCGGACGGGCCTGTCTTCGGCCGTGCCCGTCGTCCCCGTCCCCCGGGGTCTTCGCGCACCTGGGCATTGTAGTGGGAGCGTCTTGCGGGGGAATGGTCGCGTGGGGGTTTTCCGGGTTGGCCGGTGAGGTTACTGACGGGTCATGAGGGTGGCGGGGCGGCGGACGGGCCGGATGCCGCCCCGCGCCGGAGGGGGAAGGCGGGCGGACCTCAGTGGGCGTCGGGCCCAGCGGCGGTGACCAGCTCGGTCAGCACCCCGCCGCAGTCCTTGGGGTGCAGGAAGGTGATCCGCGAGCCCATCGAGCCGGTGCGCGGCTGCTCGTAGAGGACCCGCACGCCCTTGGCCCGGATCTCCTCGGAGTCGGTGTCGACGTCGGCGGTGCCGAAGGCGATGTGGTGGACGCCCTCGCCGTTCTTCGCCAGCCACTTGCCGACCGGGGAGTCCTCGCGGATCGGCTCCAGCAGCTGGAGGTAGGAGGCGCCGCCGTCGCCGGTGTCGTTGATCTTGAGCATGGCCTCGCGGACGCCCTGCTCCTCGTTGACCTCGCTGTGGAACACCTCGAAGCCGTAGGTGGCGCGGTAGAACTCGACCGTCTTGTCGAGGTCGCGGCAGGCGATGCCGATGTGGTCGATGCGGGTGAGCACGGGGGGTCCTCCGGTCTCGGGCGGGTGCGACAGGACGGCAACAGTGCAGCGCATGCCGGACGGCGGCGCCAGCGATGGAGGTGCGAGTCTGCTCACACGGGCCGGCGGCAGGGTTCACCCGGATCGGCGCGGCACGGTGTTGACTGGATGGTGCCAGTGCGCTCGATCACATCTTGGGTCCGGTGACGGGCGGGTAACAGGTCAGTACATTGAGCGGAATCCTCCACCTGGCCACGACGTGCGAAGGGGCTCGTCCCATGACCAACACCACCTCAGTGATCGTCGCCGGGGCGCGGACCCCGATGGGACGGCTGCTCGGCTCCCTCAAGGGCTTCTCCGGTGCCGAGCTCGGCGGCTTCGCGATCAAGGCGGCGCTGGAGCGGGCCGGTGTCACCGGCGACCAGGTCCAGTACGTGATCATGGGCCAGGTCCTGCAGGCCGGCGCCGGCCAGATCCCGGCCCGCCAGGCCGCCGTCAGGGCGGGGATCCCGATGAACGTCCCGGCGCTCACCATCAACAAGGTGTGCCTCTCCGGCCTGGACGCCATCGCGCTGGCCGACCAGCTGATCCGGGCCGGCGAGTTCGACATCGTGGTGGCCGGCGGCCAGGAGTCCATGACCAACGCCCCACACCTGCTGCCGAAGTCCCGCGAGGGCTACAAGTACGGCGCGATCGAGCTGCTCGACGCGATGGCGCACGACGGCCTGACCGACGCCTACGAGAACATCCCGATGGGCGAGTCCACCGAGAAGCACAACACCCGCCTCGGCATCCCGCGCGAGGTCCAGGACGAGATCGCCGCCGCCTCGCACCAGCGGGCCGCCAAGGCGCAGGCCGACGGCGTCTTCGACGCGGAGATCGTCCCGGTGGAGATCCCGCAGCGCCGGGGCGAGCCGGTCCTGTTCAGCCAGGACGAGGGCATCCGCGCCGACACCACCGCCGAGGGCCTGGCCAAGCTGCGCCCGGCGTTCACCAAGGACGGCACCATCACCGCCGGCACCTCCTCGCAGATCTCGGACGGCGCCGCCGCCGTGGTCGTGATGAGCAAGGCCAGGGCGGAGGAGCTGGGCCTGAGCTGGATCGCCGAGATCGGCGCGCACGGCAACGTCGCAGGCCCGGACAACTCGCTGCAGTCGCAGCCGTCCAACGCGATCAAGCACGCGGTCGCCAAGGAGGGCATCGCCGTCGAGGACCTCGACCTGATCGAGATCAACGAGGCCTTCGCCGCCGTCGCCCACCAGTCGATGAAGGACCTCGGCGTCTCCTCCGAGATCGTCAACGTCAACGGCGGCGCGATCGCGCTCGGCCACCCGATCGGCATGTCCGGCGCCCGCGTGGTGCTGCACCTGGCGCTGGAGCTGCAGCGCCGCGGCGGCGGCGTCGGCGCGGCCGCGCTGTGCGGCGGCGGCGGCCAGGGCGACGCGCTGATCGTCCGGGTGCCCAGGGCCTGACGACCGACGCAACGACCGATCCTCCGGGGCCGCGGACCGCCACAAGCGGTCCGTGGCCCCTCGGCGCAAGGAGCAGCCACCCATGATCGATGTGCCGACCCTGGTCGAGCAGGCCCGGCAGGGCCGCCCGCGGGCCGTCGCCCGCCTGATCTCGCTGGTCGAGAACGCCGCGCCCGAGCTGCGCGAGGTGATGGCCGCGCTGGCGCCGTACACCGGGCGCGCCTACACCGTCGGGCTGACCGGCTCGCCCGGCGTGGGCAAGTCCACCTCCACCTCGGCGCTGGTCTCCGCCTACCGGCGGCTGGGCAAGCGGGTGGGCGTGCTGGCGGTCGACCCGTCCTCGCCGTTCTCCGGCGGCGCCCTGCTCGGTGACCGGGTCCGGATGCAGGACCACGCCACCGACCCCGAGGTGTTCATCCGCTCGATGGCCACCCGCGGCCACCTGGGCGGCCTGTCCTGGGCCGCCCCGCAGGCGCTGCGGGTGCTGGACGCGGCCGGCTGCGACGTCATCCTGGTGGAGACGGTCGGCGTCGGCCAGTCCGAGGTGGAGATCGCCGCGCAGGCCGACACCACCGTGGTGCTGCTCGCCCCCGGGATGGGCGACGGCATCCAGGCCGCCAAGGCCGGGATCCTGGAGATCGGCGACCTCTTCGTGGTCAACAAGGCGGACCGGGACGGCGCCGACGCCACCGCCCGGGAGCTGAACCACATGCTCGGCCTGGGCGAGGCCCGGGAGGCGGGGGACTGGCGGCCGCCGATCGTGAAGACCGTCGCGGCCCGGGGCGAGGGCGTGGACGAGGTGGTCGAGGCGCTGGAGAAGCACCGCGCCTGGCTGGAGGAGCACGGCGAGCTGGCCGTGCGGCGCCGGCGCCGGGCCGCCGACGAGATCGAGGCGATCGCGCTGGCCGCGCTGCGCGCCCGGATCGGCGACCTGCACGGCGACCGGCACCTGGCCGCCCTGGCCGAGCGGGTGGTGGCCGGCGGGCTGGACCCGTACGGCGCGGCCGACCAGCTGGTCGCGGGGCTCACCGCGGCCTGAGCGCGGTGGAGGGCCGGCCCCGTCACGGGGCCGGCCCCCGCGCGTCAGGACCGGGCGAGCAACCGGCGCGGGTCCTCCAGCAGCCGGGCGGTGTCGGCCAGCATCCGTGAACCGAGCTCGCCGTCGACCAGCCGGTGGTCGAAGGAGAGCGCGAGGGTGGTGACCTGCCGGGGCCGGACCTCGCCCTTGTGCACCCAGGGGCGCTCCCGGACCGCGCCGAAGGCCAGGATCGCGGCCTCCCCGGGATTGAGGACCGGCGTGCCGGTGTCGACGCCGAAGGTGCCGATGTTGGTGATCGTCACGGTGCCGCCGGCCAGCGCGGCGGGCGTGGTGCGGCCGGCCCGGGCGGTGGAGACCAGCGCGTCCAGCTCCTCGGCCAGCCGGCGCAGGGTCAGCCGGCCGGCGTCCTTGATGTTCGGCACCAGCAGTCCGCGCGGGGTGGCCGCGGCGATGCCCAGGTTGATCCGGCCGTACTGGATGATCTCCTGCGCCTCCTCGTCCCAGGAGGCGTTGATCTCCGGGTGCCGGGCGACCGCGGCGAGCAGGGCCCGGCAGACCAGCAGCAGGACGTTGACCCGGACGCCGGACAGCTCGGGGTCCTCGCGCAGCGTCCGGACCAGCCGCATCGTCCGGGTGACGTCGACGGTGACGAACTCGGTGGCGTGCGGGGCGGTGAAGGCGCTGGCCACCATCGCCCGCGCGGTGGCCCGGCGGACGCCCTCGACCGGGATCCGGCGGTCCTGCGGGCCGTCCGCCGGGACGGGCGCGGGGACGGAGACCGGGGCGGGCGCCGGGGCGGCGGGACGGACGGCGGCGAGCACGTCCTCCCGGGTGATCACGCCGTCCGGGCCGCTGGGCGGGACGGCGGCGAGGTCCACGCCGTGGTCCCGGGCCAGCTTGCGGACCGGCGGCTTGGCGAGCGGCAGGGCCGGCGGCGCGGCCGGGGCGGCCGCCGCGGCGCGCGGGCGGCGGCGGGCCGGCTCGGCGGCGCCGTAGCCGACCAGGTTGGGCTGCCGGGCGGGCGGCCCGGCGGCGGGCGCGGCGGCCTCCGGGCCGGCGCCGGTGTCCACGGTGATGATCACCGCGCCGACGTCCACCGTCGTGCCCTCGGGGAAGCGCAGCTCGTGCACCACCCCGTCGTACGGGATCGGCAGCTCGACGGCGGCCTTGGCGGTCTCCACCTCGCAGACCACCATCCCGTCGTGCACCGGGCTGCCGGGCGAGACGTGCCACTGGAGGATCTGTGCGTCGGTCAGCCCCTCGCCCACGTCGGGCAGGACGAACTCTCGAATGCGGCTGGTCACGGGTTCCTCGGGTGCTCGGATGAGGGGTCAGAAGGAGAGGGACTGGTCGATCGCGTCGAGGACGCGGTCCAGCGTCGGCAGGTACTCCTCCTCCAACCGGGCCGGCGGGTACGGCGCGTGGTAGCCGCCGACCCGCAGCACGGGCGCCTGGAGGTGGTAGAAGCAGTCCCGGGTGATCCGGGCGGCGATCTCCGCGCCGGCCCCGAAGAAGACCGGCGCCTCGTGCACGACCACCAGCCGGCCGGTGCGCCGGACCGACTCGGCGAGCGTGCCGGTGTCCAGCGGGGAGACCGAGCGCAGGTCCACCACCTCGACGTTCCGCCCCTCCGCCGCCGCCTCCTCGGCCGCCGCCAGGCAGGTGCCGACGGTCGGGCCGTACCCGGCCAGGGTGATGTCCCGGCCGGGGCGGCGGACGACGGCCGTGTGCAGCGGGTGCGGCGGGGCGGCGGTGTCCACCGGGCCCTGCTGGTAGTACCGGCGCTTCGGCTCGAAGTAGATCACCGGGTCGTTCCCGGCGATCGCCTGGCGGAGCATCCAGTAGGCGTCCTCGGGGGTCGACGGGGAGACCACCTTGAGCCCGGCGACGTGCGCGAACAGCGCCTCGGGGGACTCGCTGTGGTGCTCCACCGCGCCGATGCCGCCGCCGTACGGGATCCGGATCACCACCGGCAGCGCCAGCGCGCCCTCCGAACGGGCCCGGAGCTTGGCGAGCTGGGTGACGATCTGGTCGTAGGCGGGGAAGACGAAGCCGTCGAACTGGATCTCCAGGACCGGGCGCCAGCCGCGCAGGGCCAGCCCGATCGCGGTGCCGACGATGCCGGACTCGGCGAGCGGGGTGTCCAGCACCCGGCGGTCGCCGAAGTCCTTGTGCAGGCCCTCGGTGATCCGGAAGACGCCGCCGAGCCGGCCGATGTCCTCGCCCATCAGGACGACCTTGGGGTCCGCCTCCATGGCGTGCCGCAGGGCGGTGTTGATCGCCCGGCCGAGGCTCAGCGTGGCCGGCGTCCGGTCCGGGTCGGTGCCGGTGCCCGCGGTGGCGGGTGTCATGACGGCCATGTCAGCGGTTCTCCGCTCCGGCGAACGACGCCTGGTAGGCGCGGAACTCGGCGCGCTCCTCGTCGACGAGCGCGTGTCCGTCCGCGTGGATGTGGTCGAAGATGGCCTCCGGTTCCGGGTCGGCCATGGTGCGGACCTCCCGGCGCACCCGCAGCGCGGCCGCTTCGGCGGCCTCGTCGACGCCGGCCAGGAAGCCCTCGTCGGCGAGGCCCTCGCGCTCCAGGTGGGCGCGGAGCCGGGCGATCGGGTCGCGCCGGGTCCACTCCTCGACCTCGGCGGCGTCCCGGTAGCGGGTGGGGTCGTCGGAGGTGGTGTGGGCGCCCATCCGGTAGGTGTAGGCCTCGATCAGCATCGGGCCCTGGCCGGTCCGGGCCCGCTCCAGGGCGGCCCGGGTGACGGCGAGGCAGGCGAGCACGTCGTTGCCGTCGACCCGCACGCCCGGGAAGCCGAAGCCGGCCGCCCGCCGGTGGATCGGCACCCTGGTCTGCCGGTCGTTGGGCTCGGAGATCGCCCACTGGTTGTTCTGGCAGAAGAAGACCACCGGGGCGTCGTAGACGGCGGCGAAGTTGAACGCCTCGCTGACGTCGCCCTGGCTGGTCGCGCCGTCGCCGAAGCAGACCAGCACGGCGCTGCCGGCGTCCTCCATGGCGGCGCCCATCGCGTAGCCGGTGGCGTGCAGCGTCTGGGAGCCGATCACCAGGGTGTAGAGGTGGAAGTTGTGCTCGGCCGAGTCCCACCCGCCGTTGCTGACGCCCCGGAACAGGGCGAACAGCTTCCGCGGGTCGAGTCCCCGGCAGAGCGCGAGGCCGTGGTCGCGGTAGCTCGGGAAGACGTGGTCGTCGGCGGCGAGCGCGTGGGCGGCGCCGATCTGGGCGGCCTCCTGGCCGAGCAGCGAGGGCCAGAGGGCCAGTTCGCCCTGGCGCTGGAGGGTGATGCCCTCGGCGTCGATCCGCCGGGCGGTCACCATGTCGCGGTAGAGCGCGCGCAGCAGGTCGGGCCCGGCGTCGAGCCGGTAGTCGGGATGGGCCACGAGGCGGCCGTCCGGGGTCAGCAGCTGAACCTGGCCGGGAGCGGGCGGGACGGGATGTGCCACGGTGCTACTCCAGGGTCTCGTCGGTCGAGGGGCCGCGGTCAGGCGCGGACCGGGACGGTGGGCACCGCCTGGGCCGGGACCCGGTACAGGGAGAGGTCCCCGCGGCCCGGGGCCTGGTCGAGCGTCGGGTCGGAGGTGAGGATCGCCTGCTGGAGGGTGCGCACCCGGGGGGACGGTTCGAGGCCGATCTCGTCCACCAGGGTGGTGCGCAGCCGGCGGTAGACGTCCAGGGCGAGCGGTCGTCTGCCCGCCCGGTAGAGCGCCAGCATGTACTGGGCCTGGAGGCTCTCGTGGTACGGGTGGCTGATCGACAGCGCGGCCAGGTCGCCGAGGACCTCGTGGTGGCGGCCGAGGCGCAGGTAGGCCTCGACCCGGTGCTCGACCGCGGCCAGCCGGCACTCGTCCAGCCTGGCCCGTTCGGCCTCCAGCAGCCGGCCGACGCTGACGTCGGCGAAGGCCGGGCCGCGCCACAGGGCGAGCGCCTGGTCGAGGACGGCGGCGGCCTCGTGCTCGCGCCCCTCGGCGAGCAGGCGGCGGCCGCGGGTGGTGAGCGTCTGGAAGACCTCCAGGTCGAGGCTGCGCCCGCCGGTCTGGAAGAGGTAGCCGCCGGCCCGGGTGACCAGGACCTCCTTGGCCATGGTGTGGTCGGCGAGGCCGAGCGCCGTCACCAGTGCCTTGCGCAGCTGGAGCACATAGGTCTGCAGGGTGGTCATCGCGCTGACCGGCGGTTCGCTGCCCCACAGCTCGGCCATCAGGGCCGAGAGCGGGACGATCTGGCCGCCGTGGGCGAGCAGGAGCGCGAGCAGTTTGCGTGGCTTCGGCGCCACCTGGTCGAAGGCTGACTCGTCGGTCTTGACGGCCAGTGGCCCAAGAACGCGGATATCCATTGTTTTCCCCCGTGGAACTGTTAAAAAATCAAATTCCCCGCCATGCCCCCGAAATATCCGGGCGGGCCGCCGCCGTGCCGTCGAGCATGCGGCAAAGATGGGGCGGAGTCTCGAAATCCGGATTGGTTAACCAGCGTACGTTAGGCGGCTTCCGGAGGCGGTCGCTCCTTATGTGATCTCGATCACGAGGCGGCGAAAAGGTTAATTCTTGGACATGTCGGAGCCGTCGCGAATTTCCCGAATCCTCCTTCCAGCCGGTCTCCAGTGGTGCTCTAGGTGTCGATCGCAGGCTTGCTGGAGTCGGCACGGAGCGTCCGGTGCCGGGGGGTCGCGGTTGCATGTACGCGACAATGTCCAGGTGGAGGAGTGCGGGGAACTTGACCAGGAAAGTGGCAATAACGGGAATAGGCGTGGTGGCGCCGGGTGGGGTCGGAACAAAGGCGTTCTGGCAGCTGCTCACCGACGGCCGGACCGCGACGCGCACCATCTCTTCATTCGATGCCTCACCCTTCCGTTCCCGGGTCGCCGCCGAATGCGACTTCGACCCGGCCGCGCACGGACTGTCCCCGCGGGAGATCCGCCGGCTCGACCGGGCCGGGCAGTTCGCCCTGGTTTCGGCCCGCGAGGCGATCGCCGACAGCGGGCTTGAGGTCCAGGGGCTCGACCCCCACCGGATCGGCGTCTCGCTCGGCAACGCCGTCGGCTGCCCGACCAAGCTGGAGCAGGAGTACGTCGTCACCAGCGACGGCGGCCGGCACTGGGAGGTCGACCACCGCTACACCGTGCCGTACCTGTTCGACTACCTGGCGCCCAGCTCGATGGCGGCCGAACTCGCCTGGGACGTCGCGGCCGAGGGACCGGCGGCGATGATCTCCACCGGCTGCACCTCCGGGCTGGACTCGGTCGGCTACGCCGCCGACCTGATCCGCGAGGGCGGTGTGGACGTCATGGTGGCCGGCGGCACCGAGGCGCCGATCTCGCCGATCTCGGTGGCCTGCTTCGACGTCATCAAGGCGACCACGCCCCGCAACGACGACCCCGAGCACGCCTCCCGGCCGTTCGACATCAGCCGCAACGGGCTGGTGCTGGCCGAGGGCGCCGCGGTCTTCGTCCTGGAGGAGCTGGAGCACGCCCGCAGGCGCGGCGCCCATGTGTACGCGGTGATCGGCGGGTACGCCACCCGCTCCAACGCGTTCACCATGACCGGCCTGCGCCCGGACGGCCGGGAGATGGCCGAGGCCATCCGGGTCGCCCTGGACGAGGCGCGGATGGACGGCGACCGGATCGACTACATCAACGCCCACGGGTCGAGCACCAAGCAGAACGACCGGCACGAGACCGCCGCGTTCAAGCGGGCGCTCGGCGACCACGCGTACCGGACCCCGGTCTCCTCCATCAAGTCGATGATCGGGCACTCGCTCGGCGCGATCGGCTCGATCGAGATCGCGGCCTGCGCGCTCGCCATCGAGCACAACGTGGTACCGCCCACGGCCAATCTGCACCAACCCGATCCGCAGTGCGACCTGGACTACGTGCCGCTGACCGCCCGGGACCACCGCACCGATGTCGCGCTCACCGTGGGCAGCGGCTTCGGCGGCTTCCAGAGCGCGATGGTGCTCGCCGGCCCCGGGGCGGTGGCCGCATGAGCACGACCGTGATCACCGGCATCGGCGTCGTCGCGCCGAACGGCCTCGGCACCGAGGCCTACTGGTCGGCCACCCTGGCCGGGACCAGCGGCATCGCCGAGCTGACCCGCTTCGACGCCTCCGCGTACCCCGTCCGGCTGGCCGGCGAGGTACCGGGCTTCGAGCCGGCCGAGCACCTGCCGAGCCGGCTGCTGCCGCAGACCGACCACATGACCCGGCTGGCGCTGGCCGCCGCCGACTGGGCGCTGAAGGACGCCGACGCCGACCCGGCCGCGCTCGGCGAGTACCAGGCCGGCGTGGTCACCTCGGCCACCCTCGGCGGCTTCGAGTTCGGCCAGCGCGAGCTCCAGCACCTGTGGAGCCAGGGCCCGGGCTTCGTCAGCGCCTACCAGTCCTTCGCCTGGTTCTACGCGGTGAACACCGGTCAGATCTCCATCCGCAACGACCTGCGCGGCCCCTCCGGCGTCCTGGTCTCGGACCAGGCCGGCGGCCTGGACGCGATGGCGCACGCCCGCCGGGGCATCCGCAAGGGCCACCCGATGATGGTCACCGGCGGGGTGGACAGCGCGCTCTGCCCGTACGCCTGGACGCCCCGGATGGGCACCGGGGAGATGACCACCGTCGCCGAGGCGGACCGCGCCTACCTGCCGTTCGACGAGTCCGCCAGCGGCTACGTGGCCGGCGAGGGCGGTGCGATCCTGATCGCCGAGGACGCCGAGTCGGCCCGGGCCCGCGGCGTCGGCCGCCCGTACGGTGAGATCGCCGGGTACGGCTCCACCTTCGACCCGCCCAAGGGCAGCGACCGCCCGCGCGGCCTGGCCCGGGCGATCCGGCTCGCGCTGGCCGACGCCGGACTGGAGCCCGGGCGGATCGACGTGGTCTTCGCCGACGCGGACGGCCGGCCTGAGGAGGACGCCGACGAGGCGGCCGCCCTCAACGAGGTCTTCGGCACCGGCGGCGTCGCCGTCACCGCGCCGAAGACCATGACCGGCCGGCTCGGCGCCGGCGCCGCCCCGCTGGACGTGGCCGCCGCGCTGCTGTCCATCCGGGACGGCCTGGTGCCGCCCACCGTCAACCTCACCAACCCGCGGTACGGCCTGGACCTCGTCCTCGGCGAGGCCCGGTCCATGCCGGTGAAGGCCGCGCTGGTGCTGGCCCGCGGCCGGCACGGCTTCAACTCCGCGATGGTCGTCCGCGCCTGCGACTGGTGACCGCGGACCCCTTCCTCCCCTCCTTCCCACCGAGCACGTCGAGCACCACCGAGCAGAGAGCGAGCAGACCCATGAGCCGCATCACCATCGAGGACCTGACCCGGATCATGCGCGAGTGCGCGGGCGAGGACGAGGCGGTCGACCTCGACGGCGACATCGCCGACACCCCGTTCGAGGAGCTCGGCTACGACTCCCTCGCGCTGCTGGAGGCCGTCGCCCGCGTCGAGCGCGAGTACGGCGTGAAGCTCGCCGACGACCTCGCCGGCACCGCGGAGACCCCGCGCCAGTTCGTCGACCTGGTCAACGGCGCCGCCCCCGTGGCCGTCTGACCGGTCCCGTGCGCGGGCGCCCGCCCCCGGCGTCCGCACGGAGAAGCGGGGGGGGGGCCCGGCCGCGGGGCGGGGGCCCGGGGGCGGGCGGGGGGGGGGGGGGCGGGGCGGCGCGAACGCCCCCACCCCAAACCCAACAC
>NZ_JBEOSF010000041.1:0-84001 GCF_040302725.1 Kitasatospora sp. NPDC097605
GGTACTGCAGGGGGGACCCTGTGGGAGAGTAGGACGCCGCCGAACAAATTTTAGAAAGAACCCCCGCCGGTTATCCGGCGGGGGTTCTTTGCGTTCTGCCTTGACGTATCGTCAGGGCATGGACGATCGAACGGAAACGACGGGCGACGCAGCCACGGTCCTCGCCTCCGACGTACTGCGGCCGGCACAACGGGACGCGGCCCTGCGGGTCCTGGTGGACGCCCAGGGCGCGGACGGTCGGGAGGCCGTGTCCGAGCAGGGGCGTCTTCGTCTGCGCTCCTCGGAGACGGCGCGGACCGGAGTGACTCATTTCCTCGAATCACTCGGGACAGCCGGGACAGCCGATGTCGTCGGCTACGGCCAGCTGGAGGTCCCCGAGAGCGACGCCGCCAACCCGGCCGCCGAGCTCGTCGTGGCGCCGGCCGCCCGCGGTCGGGGCTTCGGACGGCCCCTGGTGGACGCCGTGCTCGCCGAGGCCGCGCGGGCGGGCCGGGCGCACGTCGACTTCTGGGTGCACGGCGGCCACCCGGCGGCCCGGCACCTGGCCGAGCGGTATGGTGCCGAGCTGGTCCGCGAGCTGCGGCAGATGCGCCGCACCGGGTCGCAGACCGAGGTCGTCCCGCTCCCGGACGGGATCGAACTGCGGACGTTCCGGCCCGGCGAGGACGACGCCGAGTGGCTCCGCCTGAACGCCCTCGCCTTCGCCCACCACCCGGAGCAGGGCTCCTGGACCGAGCGTGACCTGGCCGACCGGCTGGCCGAGCCGTGGTTCGACCCGGCCGGCTTCTTCCTCGCCACCCGGGACGGCAAGCCGGTCGGCTTCCACTGGACCAAGGTGCACCCGGCGACCGCGACCGGGCCGGCGCTCGGCGAGGTGTACGTGGTGGGCGTCGATCCGGCGGAGCAGGGCAGCGGCCTCGGCCGGGCGCTGACCGCAGCCGGCCTGCGGCACCTGACAGGCGGTGACGCCGCGGCCGGCGAGCGCGGGCTGGACACCGTGCTGCTGTACGTCGACGCGGACAATCCGGCGGCGGTCCGGGTGTACGAAAGGCTCGGATTCACCGTCCACGAAGTCGATCTGATGTATCGCGCCGGGGTCGTGCGTCCGAATTCCCGGTGACCGCGTTCCGGTGACCGAGGGTGACTGTTCGGACGGCTCGCCCCGGCGCCGCCTAGCGGAGAAAACGGGGCCGGGGCAACGGGCGTGCGCCTGTCGCCCCGGCCCTGACCGCCTCAGCTTTCCTCCTGGCCATGCGGTGTTTACCGTGGATTCAATTAATGCCGCGAAGATCACAGGATGAAGTCCGTAGTGTCTCGCTCGTGCAGCATCGGCCGGCACTCGTCGACCGGTTCTGTGACGGCCGCGCCGGGTGGTTGGGCGTGGGTGACGGGCGAGGGCGACGGCCCGAAAGGCATTTCGCGTCCGGACGCCGTCCTGCTGGAGGAGCTGGAGCCCATGAGCATCCCCCGCCCCGTCCCTGCCCCGCTGTCCCCGCCCGCGCGGATGTCCAGCGCGCTCGGGATTCCGCCGGAGTTGACGGTCACCGATGAGCAGGATCTGGAGGAGTTGCCGCAGGGCCGGTTCCTGGACCGCGAGCGCAGCTGGCTCGCGTTCAACGAACGCGTGCTGGAGCTGGCGGAGGATCCGGGGATCCCCCTGCTGGAGCGCACCAAGTTCCTGGCGATCTTCGCGAGCAACCTCGACGAGTTCTTCATGGTGCGGGTGGCCGGCCTCAAGCGCCGGATCGCCACCGGCGTCGCCCAGCGCAGCGCGTCCGGGCTCCAGCCGCGCGAGGTGCTGGACCTCATCTGGACCCGCTCGCGCGAGCTGATGGCCCGCCACGCCGCCGCGTTCCAGCAGGAGGTGCTGCCGGACCTCGCCGCCGAGGGGATCGAGGTGGTCCGCTGGTCCGAGCTGGCGGAGAAGGAGCAGGCGCGGCTGCACACCCTGTTCCGGCAGAAGATCTTCCCGGTCCTCACCCCGCTGGCGGTGGACCCGGCGCACCCCTTCCCCTATATATCGGGGCTCTCCCTCAACCTGGCGGTCGTCGTGCGCAACCCGGTCTCCGGGCACAAGCACTTCGCCCGGGTGAAGGTGCCGCAGTCGCTCGCGCGCTTCCTGGAGGCCTCCCCGCAGCGGTACGTGCCGCTGGAGGACGTCATGGGGGCGCATCTGGAGGAGCTCTTCCCGGGCATGGAGGTGCTCGCCCACCACGCCTTCCGGGTCACCCGCAACGAGGACCTGGAGGTGGAGGAGGACGACACCGAGAACATCCTCAAGGCCCTGGAGAAGGAGCTGATGCGGCGGCGCTTCGGCCCGCCGGTGCGGCTGGAGGTCGAGGAGTCGATCGACCCCTACATCCTGGACCTGCTGGTGCGGGAGCTGAACATCACCGAGGCGGAGGTCTTCCCGCTGCCCGGCCCGCTGGACCTGACCGGGCTGTTCGGCATCGCCGGGCTGGACCGGCCGGAGCTGAAGTACCCGAAGTTCGTGGCGGGCACCGCGCGCGGCCTGACCGACGTCGAGTCGGCCTCGCAGCCGGACATCTTCGCCGCGATGCGCGAGCGGGACGTGCTGCTGCACCACCCGTACGACAGCTTCTCCACCTCGGTGCAGGCCTTCCTGGAGCAGGCCGCGGCCGACCCGGACGTCCTGGCCATCAAGCAGACGCTGTACCGGACCTCGGGCGACTCGCCGATCGTCGACGCGCTGATCGACGCTGCGGAGTCCGGCAAGCAGGTGCTGGTGCTGGTCGAGATCAAGGCGCGCTTCGACGAGCAGGCCAACATCAAGTGGGCCCGCAAGCTGGAGGAGGCCGGCTGCCACGTGGTCTACGGCCTGGTCGGGCTGAAGACGCACTGCAAGCTGTCGCTGGTGGTCCGGCAGGAGGGTGACACCCTGCGCCGCTACTCGCACGTCGGCACCGGCAACTACCACCCGAAGACGGCCCGGCTGTACGAGGACCTCGGTCTGCTGACCTCGGACCCGCAGGTCGGGGCGGACCTCTCGGACCTCTTCAACCGGCTCTCCGGCTACTCGCGCCGCGAGTCCTACCGGCGCCTGCTGACCGCCCCGCGCGGGCTGCGCGACGGCCTGGTGGCGCGGATCCACAACGAGATCGCCAACCACCGGGCCGGCCGTCCGGCGCACGTGAAGCTCAAGGTCAACTCGATCGTCGACGAGGCCGTGATCGACGCGCTGTACCGGGCCTCGCAGGCCGGGGTGCCGGTGGACGTGTGGGTGCGCGGCATCTGCGCGATCCGGCCGGGGGTGCCGGGGCTGAGCGAGAACGTCCGGGTGCGCAGCATCCTGGGGCGGTTCCTGGAGCACTCGCGGATCTTCGTCTTCGGCAACAACGGCGATCCGGAGGTGTGGATCGGCAGCGCCGACATGATGCACCGCAACCTGGACCGCCGGATCGAGGCGCTGCTGCGGATCACCGACCCGGCGCACCGGGCCGAGCTGTCCGGGCTGCTCGACCTCGGCATGTCCGACGAGACGGAGTCCTGGCACCTCGGCACGGAGGGGTCCTGGACCCGGCACGCCCAGGACGGCGACGGCAAGCCGTTGCGCCACGTCCAGGACCTGCTCATCGACTCGCGTCAGCGTCGTCGGGCCGTCACGCCCCGATGACCGCCGGTCGCCGCCACGGCCCCGCTGACGCCAGACGTGACGATGCCAGACGTGACGACGTGAGCCGCGACGCCGCGCGACGGGCCCGCACCGGACCGACCGGTGCGGGTCCCGTCGCCGGGGGACACGACGGCACGAGACTCGACGACGCGACCGCGCGACCCACCGACGCGAGCCGCTGAGCGGTAGGGACCCGCTGAGCGGTCGGCCACCAGCCCCGGGGACGGCCCCGGGGGAACGGGGATCTACCTAGCCATGACCGATGCGCCGATGACGGCCCAGGCGGCCTCCACCGCGACCGCCGGGGACATCCTCTCCAGCCATCTCACCGCGCTGGCGGGCGCGTTCCTGCGCGCCCTGCCACTGGCGGTGGGCGAGGTCGGCGCGAGACCGGGTGCGTCGGTCGTCCCGTCGGAGGGCACCGCGGACCTGCTGCGGGCGGTGCGGCGGATCAACGGGCTGCTGACCACCTTCTCCGCCTCCTTCGAGCCGCTCTGGGCGCAGGAGTCGCGGACCGAGCTGGCCTGGCTGCTGAACCTGCTGGCACTGGAGCCGGGGTACGTGCGGCGCTCGGCCCGGCTGCTGGGCGCGCTGGACGGGCTGAGCGGCAGCGAGGCGGAGGGGCCGGGCATGCTGGCCGGCCACGCGGGGGCGCCGAAGGCGCGGGCGCTGCTGGACCGGCAGCTGACCCTGGCCCGGACCAGGGCGCACTCCACGGTGCTGCAGGAGCTGCGGTCGGCGCGGCTGCACGCGCTGGCGGACCGGATGACGCTGCTGGTGGCGGAGGCGCCGCTGGCGGAGTCGGCGGCGGGCCGGGCGGGGGCGGTGCTGGTGCCGCAGGCGGCGGCCGCGTTCGGGGCGCTGGCGGCGAGCGCCCAGCAGCTGCCGTTGCAGCGGGCGGCGACGCCGTACGGCGGGGACGGGCTGCGCCGGCTGGGGGCGGTGCCGAGCGCGCGGGGCGCGCTGGACGCGGACGCGGCGCTGGCGGCGGACGACGCGCCGTGGCACCGGACGCGGGCGCTGGTGAAGCGGGCCCGGTACGCGCTGGAGGTGTGCGGGCGGCCGTCGGCGGTGCTGGACGAGCTGGACCGGGTGCTGCTGCGGCACCAGGAGGCGTCGGAGGCGGCGGTGACGGCGGCGACGGCGGCGCGCACGCCGCGGATCACCCCGGCGACGGCGTACGTGCTGGGCGTGGTGCACGCCGATCAGCGGCTGGAGGTGGAGGCGGCGCGGTACGCCTTCGGGCGGCGGTGGCCGGAGCTGCCGCCGGGGACGGAGGCGTGGCTGGAGCTGCCGCCGGCCGAGGGCTGGGGGGCGGCGGCGGAATCGCGGACGGCCTGAGGTGGGCGGGCGGCCGGTGCCGGAGGACGGCCGGCGGGCGGTGTCCGCCCGGGCGGCGTACGAGGGGCCGGTGGTGCTGGCGGCCGGCGCGGTGCTCTGGTTGCCGGGCCGCCCGAAGAAGAGCGGTCGGCTGGGCCGGCCGCGGATCGCGGTGATCCACCGGCCGAAGTACGACGACTGGAGCCTGCCGAAGGGGAAGCTGCACCCGGGCGAGGGCGTGGTCGAGGCGGCGCTGCGCGAGGTCCGGGAGGAGACGGGGTTCTCCTGCGTGCTGGGGGAGGCGCTGCCGACCCAGCACTACGTGGCGCAGGGCCGGCCGAAGGAGGTCCGGTACTGGGCGGCGGTGCCGACGGCGGGGGAGTTCCGGCCGAACCGGGAGGTGGACCGCCTGGAGTGGCTGCCGGCGGGGAAGGCGCGGGCGCGGTTGACCCGGGGGCAGGACCGGCGGCTGGTCGACGCGCTGCTGGAGCTGCTGGGCGCCAGGCCGGTGCGGTTGCGGGGCCCGGAGACGTGAAGGAACAGTGGAAGTGATCTACCCGCGCCCTCGCCGTGACGCAACCGTTACTACCTGACGTAGTTTCCTGTCATCCGTTCGAGGTTCACTCTCCGTTCACTTACGACCGGCTGACGCGTCACCTACCCGGCCTAACTTCGGTATCACCGGCGGGCCGAACGGGCCCCGGACCTCAGCAAAACCCGCGCTCCGCCCTGCTCTCGGCAGGGCCTGCGCGCCGGGCAATGCCACAGAAAGGGACACCCTGTGAAGCTCCAGCGGAACGGCCGCTCCAAGGCCCTCGCGATCGGTGCCATGGCGCTCGTTGGCTCGCTGTCGCTCGCCGCGTGCGGCTCGGACGATAACACCAACAACAACGCCGCCCCGGCGGGTTCCAGCGGTGCCGCCGCCCCCGCCGCGATCAACTGTGGCTCCAAGCCCACCGCGCTGGTCGCCGCCGGCTCCACCGCCCAGGGCAACGCGATCGACATCCTGAAGAACAACTTCGAGGCGGCCTGCAAGGGTGCCACCGTCAACTACGGTGGCGGCGGCTCCGGTGCCGGTGTCCAGCAGTTCAACCAGGGCAAGATCCAGTTCGCCGGCTCGGACTCGGCGCTGAAGCCGGCCGAGGTCGAGGCCAGCAAGGCCGTCTGCACCGGTGGCCAGGGTGTCAACCTGCCGCTCGTCGCGGGCCTGATCTCGATCGTCTACAACGTCGAGGGCGTCGACAACCTCGTCCTGGACGCGCCGACCATCGCGAAGATCTTCGACTCGCAGATCACCAAGTGGAACGACCCGGCGATCGCCGCCCTGAACCCGGGCGCCAAGCTGCCGGACGCCGACATCCAGGCCTTCCACCGCACGGATGACTCGGGCACCACCGAGAACCTGACCAAGTACTTCGCCAAGACCTCGGGCGGCGCCTGGGCCTACCCGGCCAGCAAGGCCTGGGCGGGCAAGGGCGGCCAGGGCGCCAACGGCTCGGCCGGTGTCGCGGCCCAGGTGAAGCAGGTCAAGAACTCGATCAGCTACGCCGAGCTGTCCTTCGCCCAGACCAACAACCTGAAGAGCGCCGCCATCAACACCGGTGCCGCCAAGCCGGTCGAGGCCACCGCCGCCAACGCCGCCAACACCTTCGCCAAGGCGCAGGTCGCCGGCACCAACAGCAGCGACCTGGCGCTGACCCTCGACTACGCGACCAAGGAAGAGGGTTCCTACCCGCTGGTCCTGGTCACGTACGAGATCGCCTGCGACAAGGGCAACAAGGCCGACACCCTCGACACCCTGAAGGCGTTCCTGGCCTACACCGCCAGCGACGCGGGCCAGAAGGCGATCGGCGACGCGGGCTACGTCCCGCTGCCGAAGTCGCTGACCGACAAGGTGAACACCGTCATCGGCTCGCTCGCCTGACCCAGCACGACCTCCGCTGGGGCGGCCCCGTGAACGAGGGGGGCCGGGGCCGCCCCCGCGGGTAGTACCGACGAACGCAACACGTCCGGGGCACCGCCGCCAGGGTGCCGCCCCCTCGGGGCCGCACCACCAGACCGGAGTAGACCAATGACTTCATCCACCCCTGCCGCCCCGCGAGGCAGGGAACGCCGCCAGCGCGACAGCCGGGTCGGCGACAAGATCTTCATGAACCTGTCCCGCGGGTCGGGCATCCTGCTGCTGGTGGTCATGGCCGCCATCGCGGGCTTCCTGACCTGGCGCTCGGCCATCGCGCTGAGCAAGAACGAGGGCAACTTCCTCACCACCTTCGAGTGGACGCCGGACGCCCCGGAGCCGGTCTTCGGCATCGCCGTCCTGGCGTTCGGCACCATCGTCAGCGCGCTGATCGCCATGGCGATCGCCGTCCCGGTGGCCATCGGGATCGCGCTGTTCATCTCCCACTACGCGCCGCGCCGGATCGCGCAGCCGTTCGCCTACCTGGTGGACCTGCTGGCGGCCGTGCCCAGCATCATCTACGGCCTGTGGGGCGCGCTCTTCCTGGTGCCGCACCTGGGCGGACTGAACAGCTGGCTGGACGAGTACCTCGGCTGGACGTACATCTTCGACCAGTCCCGGGTCGGCACCACCCCGCGCAACCTGTTCACCGTCGGCATCCTGCTGGCGATCATGATCCTGCCGATCATCACGGCGGTCAGCCGTGAGGTCTTCCGGCAGGTTCCGCGGATGCACGAGGAGGCGGCGCTCGCCCTCGGCGCGACCCGCTGGGAGATGATCCGCACCGCGGTGCTGCCGTTCGGCCGCCCCGGCATCATCTCGGCCTCGATGCTCGGCCTCGGCCGCGCGCTCGGCGAGACCATCGCGGTCGCCGTCGTGCTCTCCTCCAGCAACGTGCTCTCGCTGCACCTGCTCGACCCGGGCGGCGGCACCTTCGCGCAGAACATCGCGCTGAAGTTCAACGAGGCCCAGCCCTTCGGCCGGGACGCGCTGATGGCCTCCGGCCTCGTCCTGTTCGTGATCACCCTGCTGGTGAACGGTGCCGCGCGACTGATCGTCGCCCGCCGCAAGGAGTACTCGGGGGCCAACGCATGAGCGCCGCTACGACCACAGTTCCGGCGGACGCCCGCCCGGTGGGCCGTCCGCTGACCGCCAACCGGCTGCCCAAGTGGGCCCCGGCCGGCGTGGCCGTCGGCTCGATCGCCCTCGGCTGCGGCATCGGCGCGGTCGGCGGGCTGGAGAGCAAGCTCCAGTGGGGCCTGATCTCCGCGGCCCTGTTCCTGATCATCAGCTACCTGCTCTCGGCCCAGGTCGAGGGCCGCCGGCAGGCCAAGGACCGGTTCGCCACCTCGGTGGTCTGGGTCGCCTTCATCCTGGCCGTGGTGCCGCTGCTCTCGCTGACCGTCTACACGGTCCAGAAGGGCATCGGCGTCGTGGACGGCGACTTCCTGACGCACTCCATGATGGGCGTGCGGTCGGCCGGCCCCGGCGGCGGCATCTACCACGCGCTGATCGGCACCCTGGAGCAGGTCCTGCTGGCCACCCTGATGGCCGCCCCGATCGGTCTGCTGACCGCCGTCTACCTGGTCGAGTACGGCCGCGGCACGCTCGCCAAGGCGGTCACCTTCTTCGTCGACGTCATGACGGGTGTCCCGTCGATCGTCGCCGGTCTGTTCATCCTGTCCCTGTGGAACATCGCCCTCGGCTTCAACTACTCCGGCTTCTCCGGCAGCCTCGCGCTGGCGATCCTGATGATGCCGGTCGTGGTCCGCTCCACCGAGGAGATGCTCAAGCTCGTCCCGAACGAGCTGCGCGAGGCGTCGTACGCGCTCGGCGTGCCGAAGTGGAAGACCATCCTGCGGATCGTCCTCCCCACCGCCATCGGCGGCATCACCACCGGTGTGATGCTCGCGGTCGCCCGCATCACGGGTGAGACCGCCCCGGTGATGATGCTGGTCTTCGGCGCCGCCTACATCAACAACAACCCGTTCGACGGACCGCAGCAGTCGCTGCCGATGTACATCTGGCAGCAGTACGCCGTGGTGAACAACGACTACGGCTACGCCCGCGCCTGGGGTGCCGCGCTCGTGCTGATCGCCTTCGTGATGGGGCTCAACCTCATCGCCCGGGGCATCGCCCGCTGGCGCTCGCCCAAGGCCGGACACTGAGCGACCGACTGACGTACGACGAAGACTGAGAGAAGACGAACGATCATGGCCAAGCGCATCGACGTCAGCGGACTGTCCGCCTACTACGGCTCCACCAAGGCCATCGAGGACATCTCGATGTCCATCGAACCCCGTTCGGTGACGGCCTTCATCGGCCCCTCCGGCTGCGGCAAGTCCACCTTCCTGCGGACCCTCAACCGGATGCACGAGGTGATCCCCGGCGCCCGCGTCGAGGGCAAGGTGCTCCTGGACGACGAGAACCTGTACGCCTCCGCCGTCGACCCGGTCGCCGTCCGCCGCTCGGTGGGCATGGTCTTCCAGCGCCCCAACCCGTTCCCGACCATGTCGATCTACGACAACGTGATCGCCGGGCTGAAGCTCGCGGGCGTGCGCAAGAAGTCCGTGCTGGACGGCGTGGTGGAGAAGTCGCTCAAGGGCGCCAACCTCTGGAGCGAGGTCAAGGACCGGCTGAACAAGCCGGGCGCCGGCCTCTCCGGCGGCCAGCAGCAGCGTCTGTGCATCGCCCGCGCCATCGCGGTCGAGCCGCAGGTCCTGCTGATGGACGAGCCCTGCTCCGCCCTCGACCCGATCTCCACCCTCGCCATCGAGGACCTGATCGGCGAGCTGAAGTCCCAGTTCACCATCGTCATCGTGACGCACAACATGCAGCAGGCGGCCCGCGTCAGCGACCGCACCGCCTTCTTCAACCTGGCCGGCGTCGGCCAGCCGGGCAAGCTGATCGAGCTCGACGACACCCAGCGGATCTTCTCCAACCCGTCGGTGCAGGCGACCGAGGACTACATCTCCGGCCGCTTCGGCTGATCGGCCCCGCCCGGTCGCCCGGGCGGAGCTCCACAAGCTGCTTCGTGGTGCTGCATGGCGGTGCCGCCACGGAGCATGAAAAAAGGGCCCGCCCCCCGAGATGTGGGGGGCGGGCCCTGTGGCGTTCCGTCGGTCGGCCGGCGCTGCCCGTCGGCCGTGCGGCGCTGCCCGTCAGCCGTCGGGCGCTGTCCGTCAGCCCCAGAACAGGTGGACGAACCAGTACACCAGCGCCGCGACGATCGCGGCCGCCGGCATCGTGATGAACCAGCCGAGGACGATGTTCTTGGCGACGCCCCAGCGCACCGCGCGGATCCGCTTGGTGGCCCCGGCGCCCATGATCGCCGAGGTGATCACGTGCGTGGTGGAGATCGGCGCCTTGAAGACGAACGAGGTGATGTACATGACCGTCGAGGCGGTGGCCTCGGCGGCGAAGCCCTGCGGCGGGTCCAGCTCGATGATCTTCCGACCCAGCGTCCGCATGATCCGCCAGCCGCCGGCGTAGGTGCCCAGCGAGAGCATGGTCGCGCAGGAGATCTTCACCCAGACCGGGATCGGGTCGCCCTGGCTCTGGTGGCCCGAGATCACCAGGGCCATCACCACGATGCCCATGGTCTTCTGCGCGTCCTGCAGACCGTGCGCCAGTGCCATCGCGGCGGCCGAGGCGGTCTGGGCGACCCGGAAGTTGCGCTTGGCCCGGTGCGGGTTGGCCCGCCGGAAGAGCCAGAGGATCGCCAGCATCACCAGGAAGCCGCCGACCAGGCCGACCACGGGGGAGACGATCATCGGGATGACGATCTTGTCGATGACGCCGCTCCAGATCACCTCGGTGCCGCCGGCCAGCGCCGCGCCCACCATGCCGCCGAACAGCGCGTGCGAGGAGGAGGACGGAAGTCCGAAGTACCAGGTGACCAGGTTCCAGGCGATGGCGCCGACCAGCGCGGCGAACAGAATCGCCATGCCGGTGTCGCCGGTCGGGGTCTCGATGATGCCCTGCGAGACGGTGTGCGCCACCCCGCTGCCCAGGAAGGCGCCCGCCAGGTTCATCACCGCGGCCATCGCCAGGGCCGCCCGGGGCGTCAGCGCCCGGGTGGAGACCGAGGTCGCGATCGCGTTGGCCGAGTCGTGGAAGCCGTTGGTGTAGGTGAAGAAGAACGCGACACCGACGACGGCGATGAGTGCTGCCATGTCCACGGGGGTCAGGACTCCTTGACCGCGATGGTCTCCACCGTGTTGGCGACGTGCTCGAACGCGTCCGCGGCCTGTTCGAGGACGTCCACGACCTGCTTCAGCTTGAGCACCTCGATGGCCTCGTACTGGCCGGAGAAGAGGTGGGCGAGCAGCTTGCGGTGGATCTGGTCGGCCTGGTTCTCCAGCCGGTTGACCTCGATCCAGTACTCGGTCAGGTTGGACATGCTCCGCAGGTTCGGCATCGCCTCGGCGGTGAGCTCGGCGGCGCGGGCCAGGACCTCGATCTGCTGCTCGATGCCCTTCGGCAGGGTCTGGATGTCGTAGAGGACGACCAGGTCGACGGCCTCCTCCATGAAGTCCATGATGTCGTCCAGCGACGAGGCGAGGGTGTAGATGTCCTCGCGGTCGAAGGGCGTGATGAAGGACGAGTTCAGCTGGTGGAAGATCGCATGGGTGGTGTCGTCTCCGGCGTGCTCGGCGGCGCGCATGCGCTCGACGATCTCCGCGCGGGCCGACACGTCTGATCCCAGCAGTTCCAGCAGGAGCTTCGAGCCGACGACCAGGTTCTCCGCGGCTGCGGCGAACATGTCGTAGAAGCTCGTCTCCTTCGGGGTCAGGCTAAAACGCACGGAAATCTCCGATGTGCGGGGTAGGGGACTGAACGATGCTAGGTGCAACCGAGCGCCATCACGCAAACGGGGTGCTCGAAGCGGAGCCGGAACATCCCCTTCCGTTCGGCTGCCGCAGCAGTGGATCCGATCCGCACCGCAGGTACGGGCATGAGCCCCCAGTCTGACGGAACCTCGCCCGGATCGCTCCTGCCGTGCGGCGGGAGGAGCGGGGTGTTTCCCCGGACGGGGGAACCGCGCCGGACGCGTCCGCTCCCGGTCGGCCGTGCCGGAGGAACACCACGACGGGCCCGGTTGTTGGACACTGGAGGCCGACGCAGCCACCAGGCACTCAGACGAAGGCGGGCCGATGACCACCACGCAAGCGCGCACCGAGCCGGAGCAGGCGCCCGGGGCGGAACCGCACGGCGAGCACGTTGCGCCCCGGACGACCCCGGACGCCCACGCGGGCCACGGCGCCCACGGCCCGCACGGGTACAGCGCCCAGAAGGACGCGCACCTCAAGCGGCTGCGCCGGATCGAGGGCCAGATCCGCGGCCTCCAGCGGATGGTCGACGAGGACGTCTACTGCATCGACGTGCTCACCCAGGTCTCGGCCAGCACCAAGGCGCTGCAGTCCTTCGCGCTCTCGCTGCTCGAGGAGCACCTGCGGCACTGCGTCGCGGCCGCCGCCGAGGAGGGCGGCACCGAGCTGGACGCCAAGGTCGCCGAGGCCACCGCGGCCATCGGCCGGCTGCTGCGCAGCTGACCCAGGCGGGGCTAGTCCTCCCGGCCCCGGAGGTCTCGCGGGTCCTGCGGGCCCGGTCCTTCCCGTGGGTCCGGTGCTTCCCGCGGGTCCTGCCGGGCCCCGGCCGGCCCGGGCCCGGCAGGACCGCCGTCGGGCCGGTCGAGCAGCACTTCGTCGATCCGTTCGGTCGGCAGCCGGTCGCCGCTGCTGGCCGTGGCGGCGATCATCAGCTCGCCGGCCAGCTCGATCTCGTCGAGGGCCGCGTCGTCGTGGCCGCCGCTGCGGCCGCCCGTGGACGCCATCACCTGCACCACCCCTTCAGCGCCTCGCCAGCCCGGGCGGCAGCCACCCGACGTCCAGCCTAGGCACTTCGGGGCCCGTCCACATGGCACGGACGGGCCATCTCGGCGCCGCCGAAACGGGTGGGCCCGGGGGCATCCGGGCCCACCCGGAGCGGCGGCCTCCCCTCGCGCCTGCGCCCGCGGCGCCCGCGCCGACCCCCGGAAGCGCTACTTCGGGCTCTCGGTGGGCTTCATCGCGAAGATGTCCGCGGCCGGCGGCTCGGCCGCCTCGACCGGCGCGCCGAAGTCGCTCAGCGTGGTCGTCGAGACCACCTTCACCTGGTCCTTCGCCTCCTTGGAGCCGGCCACCCCGGCGAAGGTGAAGACCTCGACCACCTTGTGCAGTCGGCCCTCGTCGTCCAGCCAGACGTCGTAGGGGACCTCCTTCACGGTGAAGGTCTGCGCCCCCATCCGCAGGCCGTCCCCGCCGCGCCCGCCGGTGGCGTCGGCCGCCTTGGCGAGGTCCAGGGTGCCGCGGTAGTGCTTCAGCGCCACCCCGCCGACCGTCTCGGTGCCGACCGGCTCGGCCTTCTGGGCGCCGCGCAGCGCGCCGGCGGCGGACGACGGGTCGGTGGCGCCGCCGCTGACCAGGTTGCCGTCCGGCAGCTGGCGGACGTCCAGCTTGACCCACTTGCCCTCGGGCACCTTGGCGCCGCTGTTCTGCAGGTAGACCGTGCCGGGCAGGAGCACCTCGACGATCTTGCCGGTGGTCGCGGCGCCCGGCGGCACCTGCACCTCCAGCCGGCCGATCCGCTTCACGTAGTCGTAGCCGCCGCTGCCGGTGAAGACGGCCTTCTTCTCCGCGGACTCGGTCACCAGCTCGGTGGTGGCGTGCGCGGAGCCCGACCGGCCGGTGATGTCGGCGGCGCTGCGGACCGCGGTCAGCGGGTCGGCGGCGAGCCGCTCGGGGGTGCCGCTCGCCCGCTGGTCGGCCGCGGCGTCGCCGGCGCCGTCCACGGCGTCCGGCGAGCAGCCGGCCAGGGCGGCCGCCCCGGCCAGCACGGTGGCGAGCAGGACGGCGCCGGCCGCCGGACGCGCCCGCCGCCCGGTGCGGCCGCTGGTCCGGCCGGTGCGCTGCTGGTCGGTCATCTTCATCCTCGCGACAACCCCCTCGGGCCCGACTGCCCCGCCGGCCACCGTCAACGGGTGGGCAGAGCTCTTTCCGGGCAAACGAGTTGGGGCGCGAGGGGTTACGGTGTCCCGCGCGTCACATCCGTCGCGCGCCGGGGCCCCGGCGCGTTACCGTGAAGCACGTGCACAGTGAGCTGCCGGCCGTTCCCGGCACCACCCGGATGCCCGAGCACCGCGTCGCGATCAGCGAACGCGGTTCCTTCTGCTACGCGACCTGCAGCTGCGGCTGGTACTCCCCGGCCCGGCGCTCGCGCGATCTCACCCGGCGCGAGGCGGAGGACCACCTCGGCGGCGCCGAGGGCGTCGAGGGGGAGCCGGGGTAGGCCGTCCCGCTCATGCGGCCAGGTCGGACTCCCGCGGCTGCTCCTCGGTGCGGAGCGCCCCCCGGGCCCCGCCGCCGCGCCGGCCCCGTCCGCGCGGCCGGCCCCCGCCCCGCTCGGCGCCCCGTCCGGCGCGGATCAGCGGGGCCAGCGGCGTGCGGGTGAGCGCGTGGCAGAGCGGCACGAGCACGGCCATCGCGATCGGCGCCAGCAGCAGCACCACCGCGGTGGCGAGCGCGAAGCCGCCGAGCACGTCGGTCGGGTAGTGGACGCCCATGTACATCCGGCAGAAGCCCTGCAGCAGGGCCAGACCGCCGGCGATCCAGCCGAGCCGCCGGTTCACCAGGAAGAGCGCCACCGCGATGCCCATCGACATCGTGGAGTGGTCGCTGACGAAGGAGTGGGTGCCGGCCTTGCCCTCGACCAGCACCTCCAGTCCGGAGTGGTCCACGAAGGGCCGGGGGCGGTCCACGATCGCCGAGATCGGCAGGTTGGCCAGCTCGGCGATGGCGACCGAGAGCGGGGCCCAGAGCAGCCCGGCGACCGCCACCGGGGCGTCCGGGCGCCGGCGGGCCCGCAGCCAGCCCACCAGGCCCAGCAGGGCGAGGCCGATCAGGATGCCGTACTCGCCGATC
The DNA here is from genome assembly GCF_040302725.1 of Kitasatospora sp. NPDC097605. Taxonomy (NCBI): domain Bacteria; kingdom Bacillati; phylum Actinomycetota; class Actinomycetes; order Kitasatosporales; family Streptomycetaceae; genus Kitasatospora; species Kitasatospora sp. NPDC097605. The sequence continues at coordinate 14,873 of NZ_JBEOSF010000041.1, forward strand.
CAGGAGACCAGGTGGTCCAACGAGTCCGGGGCGTGTCTGGCCAGGCCGTTGACGGCGTAGAGCAGGCCGAGGTCGGGGTTGGTCGTGTCGGCAAGCGGCGTCGACACGCCGCACCTCCTTCGGGTCCGCTTCATCCGGTCGTGGCGCGGTGGCCCCGTCCGCCGCCGCCCCGGTGGGGGCGGTGAGGTGACGGGGAACCACCGGACACAACGTCATCGCCGGTGTACAGCGTTCCACGGAAACGCGCAGTTATGGAAACTTGACTCAGCGTCCACACCGCGCGCACACCCCGCGGGCGGGCCGGCTCAGTTCTTTGCGGTGAGTTGACCTGAACCTGTCGCGACGGCGCCCGCCGTGGGCCGGCCGGCCGGGGCGGCCTGGGCCGCCGCCTGCGCCGCCGGGGCGGGCGGGTTCTGTGCCGGTGCGGCCGGGGTGGTCGGGGTGGTCGGTGCGGCGGGCGCGGCGGGGGTGGTCAGGGCGGCGGGCGCGGGCGTCGGGGTCGGGTCGCCGGGGCGGCTCGGGGCGATCACCGTGCCCTCGTCGTTGCGGTCCGGCAGGGCCTGGGCGCCGTCCGAGGTGACCCGGGTGGCGCCGATGTACTCCCGGGTGTCGATCTTGTCGTAGCGGATCACCGCGCCGGTGTGCGGCGCGTCGATCATGTACCCGCCGCCCACGTAGATGCCGACGTGGTGGATGCTCCGCGGATCGGTCAGGTCGGTCGCCCAGAACACCAGGTCCCCCGGACGCAGCTGGTCGCGCGAGGGGTGCGGCCCGGCGTACCACTGGTCGTTGGCGACCCGCGGCAGGAGGATGCCCACGCTCTCGAACGCGGCCTTGGTGAGTCCGGAGCAGTCGAAACGCCCGTTCTGCCACGCCTTTCCGTCGCCGCCCCACAGGTACGGGGTGCCGAGCTTGGTCTGGGCGAAGTAGATCGCGCCCGCCGACTGCGCCGAGACCTCCACCGGGGCGGCCGGGTTCGCCGGGGCGGCGAAGCTGCGGGCCGTCGCCAGGATGTTCCGCACGTACCCCTGGGTCTCCCGGTACGGCGGCACGCCCTGGTACTTCGACACCGCGCCCGGCCCGGCGTTGTAGGCGGCCAGCATGTTGGACTGGCGGTCGCCCGGCACCTTGGCCACGTCCCTGGCGAGCGCGCAGTCGAAGGTGGCCGCCGAGGCGATGGCGTCCAGCGGGTCCCAGGGGTCCCGCCGGCCGTCGTTGTTGCCGTCGGTGCCGTACGACGCCCAGGTGCCCGGCATGAACTGCGCCAGGCCCTCCGCCCCGACCCCGGAACGGGCCTTCGGGTTGAAACCGCTTTCCTGGTACAACTGCGCCGCGAGCAACGGGGGGGAGAGATCGGGGCAGAGCCGGCCCCACTGTTCGATCGGCCCTTGGTACGCGGCCGGAACGGTTCCCGGGGAGAGCCCGGCGGCATTGCCCTGTTGCTGCGGCGTCCCGCTCGCCGCATACGTCCCGAGCGTCACCAGGCCGACGAAGCCGGCGAGGACAACTCCCGCAGCAGCGGCGGCTGTACCGCCCTTCCGGAGTACCATCAGCACCATCCCGACGAATCGTCAGTCGAAGTGTCCCGGAAGGCGTTGCTCACCGCAATCATCAGAGATACAAAGAGTGAGCGCTATCCTTCGTACGGTGGACATCCTCGCGTACGTGTCCGATGCCTCACGACCAATCCGCGAGAAGTAGCCAAGTCGACATCAGATCTGGCCAAGAATAGGTACCGACCCTTCGCGCGGGCGGGGTCTGGGCCCTTGAATTTGCCTGATCGGGCGGTGAGATGGAAATGAACCAGAGCAGCGTGCACAGCATCGCGATCGGCCACCTGGCCGAGGACCCACCAAAGAAGCCGAATATCGACACCATCATCGGCGGGATCGCCCCGGACTGGGGCCCGTTCGCGAGCCTCGGGTCGGAGGCCCGGGTGATGGTCGAGGTCGTCATGGCCGTGGCCATCCTGGCCTGCCTCGGCATCGCCATCTGGGGCGCGGCCAAGCAGCGGATCGGCGCCACCGCGATGCGCGACAGCTTCGGCGCCGAACAGGGCAAGGGGCTGATCATCGCCGGGCTGACCGGCGTGTTCATCATTGGATCACTCGGCACTCTGTTCACCATTGTGTACGGCATGGCGATCTGACGATCAGGCAGATCGGACAGTCGGGACGGATCCGGCGAATCCGATGAATCCGGCTCCCCGGGCTCCTCGGACTCCTCGGGCTTCGTCGTGACGCGGCGCCGGGCGGCACGCCGTCCGTGTCCGCCGACCTGTCCGATCGTCTGACCGTCCGACCGCCGGTCCGGGCATCCGTGAATGCGCGGAGCCCCGCCGGGAATCCATCCATCACCCCTTCCCTCCGCGCCCGCCCACGGCCCGGAGGGGCCCCCGGAGTCGCCAGCCGGCTCCCCGCACCAGGAGGGCCGCCGTGCCGTTGTCCGACGACCAGCCGCACACCCGTACGCGGCTGCCGGTCGGCGAACAGCCCTCCTCCCAGCCGAGCCTCCGTCAGGCGCACCCGCTGCGCACCCTGCTGACCGTCCTGCTGGTGGTCGCCCTGCTGGTGCTGGCGATCTCGATCGCCAACCGGGGCAAACCCGACCCCGGCAGCACCGCCGGCCGCTCCGCCGCCGGAGCCGCCGCCACCGCCGCCTCCGGCGACCAGCCCGTCACCACCACGGTCAACGGCATCGCCTCCGGTTTCCCGCACACCGACCAGGGCGCCCAGTCCGCCGCCGCCAACTACGCGGTGGCCATCGGCTCCACGGACATGTTCCGCACCGACACCCGCCACGCCATCGTCACCACCATCGCCGACCCCGCCGCCACCCCCACCCTCCAGTCCCGCCTGGACCAGGGGTTCTCACCGGAGACGGCCGCCAGGTTCGGGGTGGACGCCCAGGGGCGGGCGCCGAAGGGAATGACCTTCGTCAGCCGAACCGTCCCGGTGGGGACGAAGAGCAGCGCCTACACGGCCGAAAGCGTGAAGGTGGAGGTCTGGTGCACGGGCCTCTTCGGAATCGCCGGTGAGCGCTCGGTCCGGCCGGTCTCGGAAGAGTGGTTCACGCTCACCCTCAGCCTGCGGTGGGTGGGCGAGGACTGGAAGCTCACCGATTACAGCCGGGTGTCGGGCCCGGCACCTGTACCACCGGACCAGCAGGCCGCGACCGCTGAGGAGATCACAGGTGCCGTCGAGCAGTTCGGAGGCTTCCGCTATGCGCGCTGACGATGGCCGGGCGATGATTCCGCGCGCTCTGGCAAGGCTTTCCGGAGGGACGGTCCTGGGCCTGCTGGCGGTTGTCCTGACGGCGCAGCAAGCTCTTGCCGAGCCATCGCCCACGGCGACCCCGACCCCGACTCCCAGCACCCCCAACTCGAACTGCCCGGGGATCCCCCTTCCCGGCAACGACGTCTACTGCGCCCCTGGTGGCGGCGGGGCGTCGTTGCCCGGGAGTGGGACGGTGGGGACGGTGACGGATCCGCTGGGGTCGTTGGCGAAGGGGTGTGCGCAGGCGGCGGCGTGGGTGGTGCGGAAGTTGTCGGGGGCGATCGACGGGACGACGGAGGTGGACTTCACCAATGCGTCGTTCCTGCAGCAGTACGCGGTGGTGTTCGCCGCGTCGACGATCGTCACGCTGGTGCTCTGGCTGCTCGCGGTGACCAAGCGGGCGGTGCGCGGGGCGCCGTTGGCGACGGCGATCTCGGAGGCGATCGGGTTCCTGTGGCTGACGGTGGTCGCGTCGGCGTTCACGCCGTTGATCCTGTACACGGTGGTGAGCGCGACCGACGGGCTGACCAAGGCGATCGCGGTGGGGACGAAGTCGGACACCGGGACGTACTTGGGCGGGTTCGCGGACACCCTGGAGAAGGGCGACATCGGCGGCGGGCCGCTGATCCTGATCCTTACCTCGCTGGTGGCCGTGCTGGCGGCGGCGGTGCTCTGGATCGAGCTGCTGATCCGGGCGGCGATGCTGTACGTGGGCGCGCTGCTGGGGACGGCGGTGTACGCGGGGCTGGTGGACAAGCAGTTGTGGAAGCACGTGCGCCGCTGGGCGGGGGTGATGGTGGCGGTGGACCTGGCGAAGCCGATCATCGTGATCATCCTCGGGCTGGCCGGTGCGGTGTCGGCCGGGGCGGGGGCGAGCGACGACTTCGCCCGGGTGCTGTCGGGGCTGGCGATCCTGTTCCTGTCGATCTTCGCGAGCGCCGCCGTGTACCGGTTCGTGCCGGGCTTCGGTGACGAGATCATGAGCATGCGCAGCGCCCGGGCGAGCGCGGTCTCGGCCGGATCGGCGATGATCAACGGGACCGCGAACTTCATGCGGCAGGGCATCAGCACGCACGGCGACCGCGGCCCGCAGCCGGGCGGCGGCGGGGGCGGTTCGGGCTCGGGAGGCGGCTCGGTCGCCCCGGGCATCGCCGCCCACGCGGCGCGCACGCCGGCGCCGCCGCCGCAGGCCGGGCCGCCGGTCCAGGCGGCTCGCGACAGCAATCCAGCGAAGGGAGGGTGACGGGTAGTGAGCAGCGAACCGCTCGGCCAGTACGGTGCCCAGTACGCCCAGCCGTATGTGCACCAGCGCCGTACCTACCTGATCGGCAAGGCCCGCCCGAACGCGCCGATCGGCCGGAACCGGGAGTCCGGCGAGATCGTGCTGATCATCTTCGGGGCCTTCCTCGGCATGGTCTGGGGCCTGATGATGCCGATCCTGCCGTTGCGCATCGCCGGCCTGGTCGGCCTGCCCGCGATGGCGATCGCGGCGGTGTACGTGCCGTACCGGCGCCGGACGTTCTACAAGTGGGTGGAGATCAACCGCACCTACCGCCGGACGGTCCGCAGCGGCCGGGCGGTGTGGAAGTCGGACGCGATGGACGCCGGGACGCGGCTGGACGGCCGCGAGGTGGAGATCGGGCCGCCGCCCGGGGTGGGGCGGCTGCGCTGGCTGTCGGCGCCGTTCGGGCCGGACGAGGTCGGGGTGCTGATGCACCTGGAGCGGCGCACGGTGACGGCGGCGATCGAGATCGAGGGCCCGGGTGTCGGGCTGCGCGACTCGGAGGACCAGGAGGCGCTGGTCGACCGGTTCGGGACGCTGCTGAAGCACGTCGCGAACGGGGACGGTTTCGTGACCCGGCTGCAGATCCTGGCCCGCACCCTGCCGGCCGACCCGGACGCGCACGCCAAGGACGTGGAGCGGCGCGGGGACCCGGACGCGCCGCGCTGGCTGCAGGACTCGTACGACCAGTTGCAGTCGATGGTGTCGACCTCCTCGGAGCAGCACCGGGCGTACCTGGTGGCCTGCATGCACTACACCCGGGACCTCGCCGCCGAGGCGCACGCGATGGGCCGCACCGCGACCGGGCGGCGGGCCCGGGACGACGAGGGCCTGGCCGCGGTGATGGCCCGCGAGCTGACCGACATCTGCGCGCGGCTGGCGGAGGCGGACATCCGGGTGCGGCAGCCGCTGGGCCAGGCCCGGCTCTCCTCGCTGCTGCACTCGATGTACGACCCGGACCACCCGATCGACCACATCCAGGCGATGTCGAAGCGCAACGCCTGGCCGGCCGAGCTGGACGCCACCCACCCGCAGTACCTGGAGGCGAAGACCCGCGAGTCGGCGACCCGGGAGCCGTGGTGCCACGCCACCGCGTGGATCAAGGAGTGGCCGCTGACCCCGGTCGGAGTCAACTTCCTGGCGCCGCTGCTGGTGCACACCCCGGACGTGATCCGGACGGTGGCGGTGACGATGGACCTGGAGCCCACCGACGTCGCCATCGAGCGGATGCTCACCGAGAAGACCAACGACGAGGCGGAGGCCAGCCGCGCCGCCAAGATGAACCGCACCATCGACCCGCGCGACCTGGCCCACAGCGGCCGGGTGGACCAGCGCGGTGACGACCTGGCGTCCGGCGCGGCCGGCGTCAACCTGGTCGGCTACATCACGGTCTCCGCGCGCAACCCCGACGCGCTGGCCCGGGACAAGCGGACGATCCGGGCCTCGGCGGGCAAGAGCTACCTGAAGCTGGAGTGGTGCGACCGCGAGCACCACCGCGCGTTCGTCAACACCCTGCCGTTCGCCACCGGTATCCGCCGCTGAGCGGGGACCGGCGGCCGAGCGATTGATCTGGAGGCCCCCGTATGGCGATCGGCAACCTCACCGACGCGTTCACCAGCCTGATGTTCGGCAAGGTGGAGACCACCCGGCTGCCGGTGCGCACCTCCACCGGCCAGGCGCAGGCGGTGTACCTGCCGACCGCCGCGCCGGGGCTGGGCGACTCCGGGGTGATCATCGGACGGGAGGTGTACAGCGGGAAGGGGTACGTCTACGACCCGTTCCAGCTGTACGGCCAGCAGCTGCCGGCCCCGCACTGGCTGGTACTGGGGGAGTCCGGCAACGGCAAGTCGGCGCTGGAGAAGACCTATGTGCTGCGTCAGCTGCGGTTCCGGGACCGCCAGGTGGTGGTGCTGGACGCGCAGGGCGAGGACGGGGTCGGCGAGTGGAACCTGATCGCGAACGCGCTGGGCATAAAGTCGATCCGGCTGGACCCGATGGCGGCCCGGGACGGCGGGGTGAAGCTCAATCCGCTGGACCCGGCGATCACCCAGACCGGTCAGCTGTCGCTGCTGCGCACCATCATCGAGGTGGCGATGGGGCGCGGGCTGGAGGAGCGGGCCGGCTTCGCGCTGAAGGCCGCGCACGCGCACGTGGTGGCGACCGTCCGGGACCGCCAGCCGGTGCTGGACGACATCATCGACACCCTGCGCAACCCCGACCTGTCGTCGGTGGAGTCGCTGGGCGTGGCGGTGAAGGAGGTGCAGTCCTGGGGCCTGGACGTCGCACTGGTGCTGGACCGGCTGGTCGACGGTGACCTGCGGGGCATGTTCGACGGGTCGACCACCGAGGGCATCGACCTGGACGCGCCGCTGATCGTCTTCGACCTGTCGCACATCGACCGCAACTCGATCGCGATGCCGATCCTGATGGCGATCGTCGGGGTCTGGCTGGAGCACACCTGGATCAGGCCGGACCGCAAGAAGCGGATCTTCCTGGTCGAGGAGGCCTGGCACATCATCAACAGCCCGTTCGTGGCGCAGCTGTTCCAGCGGCTGCTGAAGTTCGGCCGCCGGCTCGGCCTGTCCTTCGTCGCCGTGGTGCACCACCTGTCGGACGTGGTGGACGGGGCCGCGGCCAAGGAGGCCTCGGCGATCCTCAAGATGGCCTCCACCCGGACCATCTACATGCAGAAGGCCGAGGAGGCGAGAGCCACCGGACGGGTGCTCGGCCTGCCGCGCTGGGCGGTGGAGATCATCCCCACACTTTCGCCGGGCATCGCGGTCTGGGACGTCAACGGCAACGTCCAGGTGGTGAAGCACATCATCACCGAGGCGGAGCGTCCGCTGGTCTACACCGACCGCGCGATGACCGAGGACGCGGTGGCCGAACGGGTGCGTGCCGAACGGCAGTTGGCGGCCGAGCCGGGAGTCTGAGGCCGGGCCGCGGACGGGTCCGCCGGGCCCCGGGGGCGGCACGGCCGGGGGCGGGCCGGCGGGGAGATTCCGCCGACGATTCGTCAGCAGGTAACCCTGTCGTTACGTCCGGGGGCCTGACAGCTACGCGCGTTGACCCTAGGCTGCACTCGCGCAACGACACTCGTCTCGCGCGCCCGGGCCTGTCCACAGCTGGGCGCTCTCACAGGTGCAGGGGACCCCCTACATGCTCTCCGTCAGAACCCGACGGTCGGCGCTGGCCGTCGTCGCCGCGGCCGGCCTCGTCGGCACGGTGGCCATGCCGTCCGCGGCCCAGGCCGCGACCGCCAAGAAGCCGAAGACCGTCAACCTCCAGTTGCTGGCCATCAACGACCTGCACGGCAACCTGGAGCCCCCGGCCGGCTCGTCCGGCACCATCCGGGAGATCGACCCGGCCACCGGCCAGCCGGTCAGTACCCCGGCCGGCGGCATCGAGTACCTCGCCACCGCGCTGCGCCAGGCCCGCATCCCCGCCGACGACTCGATCACCGTCGCCGCCGGCGACCTGGTCGGCGCATCCCCGCTGACCTCGGCGCTCTTCCACGACGAGCCCACCGTCGAGGCGCTGGACAAGCTCGGCCTGGACGTCAGCTCGGTCGGCAACCACGAGTTCGACGAGGGCTCCGCCGAGCTGCTGCGCCTCCAGAACGGCGGCTGCCACCCGACCGACGGCTGCTACGAGGAGGGGCGCACGTTCAAGGGCGCCAACTTCAACTACCTGTCGGCGAACGTCACCAGCGAGAAGACCGGCAAGCCGGTGCTGGCCCCGTACTGGGTGACCAAGTCCCAGGGCGTCAAGGTCGGCTTCATCGGCGTCACCCTGGAGGGCACGCCGAACATCGTCACCGCCGAGGGCGTCAAGGGCCTCAAGTTCGCGGGCGAGGTCGCCACGATCAACAAGTACGCCGCCGAGCTGAAGGCCAAGGGCGTCAACTCGATCGTCGCGCTGATCCACGAGGGCGGCCTGCCGGCCAGCAGCACCTACAACTACGACTGCGGCGCGGCCGGCCAGGGCATCTCCGGCCCGATCGTCGACATCGCCAAGAACATCGACCCGGCGGTCGGCGCCATCGTCACCGGCCACACCCACAACGCGTACGCCTGCACCATCCCGGACCCGCAGGGCGTGCCGCGCTCGGTCACCAGCGCCGCCTCCTTCGGCCGGCTGTACACCGAGATCGACCTGAAGCTCGACAAGACCACCGGCGCCATCGTGCGCCCGTCGGTCAAGGCCGAGAACCACATCGTGCGCCGGACGGTCGAGAAGGCCCCGGACATGACCCAGCTGATCGACCACTACTCGAAGCTGGCCGCCCCGATCGCCAACCGCCCGATCGGCTACATCGCCTCGGACATCAACGGCCGCGGCAACAACGACCCGGAGAAGCCGCTCGGCGACGTCATCGCCGACGCCCAGCAGACCGGTCTGGCGCCCGCCGACAAGGGCGGCGCACAGGTCGCGTTCATGAACCCCGGCGGCATCCGCTCCGACCTCGTCTACAAGGCGAGCGGCGGGGAGGGCGACGGCGTGGTGACCTACGGCGAGGCGTTCACCGTCCAGCCGTTCACCAACATGATGCAGGTCAAGACGCTGACCGGCGCCCAGCTGATCCAGCTGCTCCAGCAGCAGGTCAGCGGCTCCAACGAGGCCTCGCCGAAGATCCTCCAGCCGTCCAAGTCCCTCGCCTACACGCTGGACATGCGCAACAAGGGCGCCGACCGGGTCGTCGTCGACTCGATCCGCCTCAACGGCGCGCCGGTCGACCCGGCCGCCAAGTACCGGGTCGCGGCCAATGAGTTCCTGGCCGGCGGCGGCGACGGCTTCCCGGCCTTCGCGGCCGGCACCGACAAGCTCGTCGGCGCCTCCGACCTGGACGTCTTCGCCGCCTACCTGGGTGCCAACAGCTCGGCCGCCGCGCCGCTGAAGGCTCCGGCGCAGGACCGGATCAAGGTCATCGCCGCGGGCAGCACCACCGGCTGAGCCGGCGGTCGCCGGCCATGAGCCGGCCGGAGGGGGCGGGGCGCTGTCGGGGCGCCCCGCCCCTTCTTCGTGCCCCGGCTAGGCGGGGGTCGGGCCGCCGGGCAGCCGGACGGTGGCGAGCGCACCCGGGCCGCCGTCCTGGGCCGGGCCGAGCGACACCTCGCCGCCGGCCTCCCGGACGCTCTGCGCGACGATCGACAACCCCAGGCCCGAGCCCGGGAGTTGGCGGGAGGACGGGGAGCGCCAGAAGCGGTCGAAGACGAACGGGAGCTCCTCCGGGGGGATGCCCGGCCCGTGGTCGCGGACGGTCAGCACACCGCCGTCGAGCCGGACCTCGATGGTGCCGCCCGGCGGGCTGTACTTCACCGCGTTGTCCAGCAGGTTGATCACCGCGCGCTCCAGGGCGGCGGCGTCGGCGTGCACGTACCAGGGCGCGGTGGCGGTCTCGAAGACCAGGCCGGGACCGCGCAGCTTCGCGCGTTCCACGGCCCGTTCGGCGATCTCGTGCAGGGCGACCACGGCGAGCGTGCGGACCGGCTTGGGGGAGTCCGGGCGGGAGAGCTGGAGGAGGTCGCCGATCAGTACGGTGAGCTCCTGCATCTGGGCCTTCATGTTGCCGAGCAGCTTGGTGCGGGTGGCGGGCGGCAGCGGGCGGCCGGTGTCGTCGCTGCGGATCAGCAGGTCGACGTTGGTGCGCAGGGAGGTGAGCGGCGTGCGCAGCTCGTGCCCGGCGTCGGCGATCAGCTGGGTCTGCCGCTCGCGGGAGTTGGCGAGCGCGGTGCTCATGGAGTTGAAGGAGGTGGAGAGCCTGGCGATCTCGTCCTCGCCCTGGACCGGGATGGTGGTGCCGACCTCCTCGGTGCGGGCGATGTGCTCGACGGCGTCGGTGAGCTGGTCGACGGGCTTGAGCGCGGAGCGGGCGACGAGCCGCCCGGCGACGGCGGCGAGGATGACGCCGCCGAGGGCGACGCCGCCGAGGACGAAGGCGAGCTGGCGCAGGGAGTCCTCGACGGCCTTGGTCGAGGTGGCGACCATGACCAGGGTCGGCGGGAGCGCTGGGGGCTTGATCCAGGAGATACGGACGAGGGCCGGTTCGCCGTTCGTGTAATGGCCGTCGCGGATGACGAACTGGCTCGGTTTGAGATCGAGGACCGCCAAGTCGGCGGGATCCGGGACGATGGCCTTGGTGGCCATGCCGGGCAGACAGTACCGCGGGATCGGGCCGGGGATGACGTACTGGGTGTCCCGGGGGGCTGCGGCGCCGGCCAGCGGCTGCGGGGCCGAGTTCTGGACCTTCCTGAGCGCGCTCTGCGGGGTGGTAGTGCAGTCGTTGAGGTCGGCGGGCGGGCCGGATCCCCGCGCGTTCTCCAGATCGCTGCGGACCACGCCGTACATCCGCTCCTCCACGATGAACCAGCACGCCAGCGCCGAGAGCGCGATCGCCACCGCCACCGCCGCCGCGGTGAGGAAGGTGAGGCGGGTGCGCAGGGAGCGGGCGCGGTACCAGGTGGTGAGGCGGCCGCGGCGCGGGATGCGCGGCGGGGTGAGCGGGGGAGGCGGGACGGTGGGGCTCACGCGGAGGTGCCGGCGGCCTGGCGGAGGGCGTAGCCGACTCCGCGGACGGTCTGGACGAGCCGGGGCAGCCCGCCCTGCTCGGTCTTGCGGCGCAGGTACATCACGTACACGTCCAGCGAGTTGGAGGAGGGCTCGAAGTCGAAGCCCCAGACCGCCTTGAGGATCTGCTCGCGGGTGAGCACCTGGCGGGGGTGGGCGAGGAACATCTCCAGCAGCATGAACTCGGTGCGGGTCAGCTCCACCGGCCGGCCGGCCCGGGTGACCTCGCGGGTGGCGGTGTTCATCCGCAGGTCGGCGAAGGCGAGGACGTCGGTCTCCTCCTCGACGGCGGCCGCCCGGGCGGCGGCCTCGGTGGCGAGCGCGTTGCGCCGCAGCAGGGCGCGCACCCGGGCGAGCAGCTCGTCGAGTTCGAAGGGCTTGGCGAGGTAGTCGTCGGCCCCGACGTCGAGGCCGGTGACCCGGTCGCCGACGGCGTCCCGGGCGGTGAGCATCAGCACCGGGACGGTGTCGCCGCGCGAGCGCATCCGGCGGACGGCGGTGAGGCCGTCCATCCGGGGCATCATGATGTCGAGCAGGACCAGGTCCGGCCGCTCGCGTTCGACGGATTCGAGGGCCTCGTAGCCGTCGGTGGCGGTGGCGACCTCGTAGCCCTCGAAGGCGAGGCTGCTCTCCAGGGCGTCCCGGAGCGCGGGTTCGTCGTCGACCACGAGGAGCCGGGCGGTGGTCTGCTGCCCGGGCTCGGCGGGGGTGCGGTCGTCGGCGGACGGGGTCATCGGCGGTTGCCCTTTCTGGTGGCGGGAGGGCCTGCTCGGGTCAATTGTCGGACGTGGTCAGACGTTCTGGCCGGACTGCAGCTTCGGCAGCACCTGCTTGATGTCGTCGATCGGGATGGCGAAGCCGAGGCCGACGCTGCCGGCCCCGCTGCCGCCGGCGGTGGCGCTGGAGCCGTTCGGCGAGTACATCGCCGAGTTGATGGCGATGACCTGCCCCTCGGCGTTGATCAGCGGGCCGCCGGAGTTGCCGGGGTTGAGCGCGGCGTCGGTCTGGAAGGCCTGGTAGGTGGCGGTCTCGCCGCCGCCCTGCGGGGCGGTGCCGCGCAGCCCGGGCAGCTGGGGGAAGCCGAAGCCGCCGTTGCCGCTGGTGGTGCCCTCGTCGAGCTGGACGGTGACCTCGCGGTGCTCGGCGCTGATGATGCCGGAGGTGACCGTGCCGGTGAGGCCCTCGGGGTTGCCGATGGCCACGACGGGGTCGCCGACCGCGACGGCGGAGGAGTCGCCGAGGACGGCGGGGGTGAGATCCTTGGTGCCGCTCGCGGTGATCACGGCGGCGTCGAGGGCCTTGTCGGTGCCGGTGAGGGAGGCCTTGGCGGTGGAGCCGTCGTGGAAGGTGACGGTGATCCGGCCGCCGCCGGCCGCGCCGGAGACCACGTGGTAGTTGGTGAGGATCTGGCCGTTCCCGCCGAGCACCACGCCGGTGCCGGTGGCGGTGCCGTTCGCGGTCTGCACGGTGATCTGGACGACGCTGGGCGAGACGGCGGCCGCGACGGCGGCGACGTCGGCGCTGCCGTCGGCACGGGCGGCGACCGGGCTGGCGAGGGTGCCGGTGCGGTAGGCGGAGTCGTGGTCCTCGGCGGCGACGACGCCGCCGGTGACCCCGCCGAGGACGGCGGCGATCGCGGCGACGGCGGTGACCAGGGCGAGCCGGCCGCGCAGCAGGCCGCGCCGGGCGCGGTGGCCGGGGCCGCCGGGGGCGGCCGGCGTGCCCGCCTCGGGCGGGAACGGCGGGGCCGGGGGAGGGGGCGGGGTGCCGGCGGCGGGGTGGGCGGGGCTGCCGTACCCGGTGCCGTCGTACCCGGTGCCGTCGTACGCGGAGCCGCCGTACGTTGAGCCGCCGTACGTCGAGCCGTCGTGCGTCGAGCCGTCGTGCGTGGTGCTGTCGAGGACGGTGCCCGGGATGACCTGGGGCCGCGGGTACCCGCCCGGGCCGTCGTACTGGCCGTCGTACTGGCCTTCGTACTGGTCGCCGTCGGTGCGCTGCTGCCACTGCTGGTGATCGCTCATGGCGACCAACGTCCGCCCGTTGGATGAGAATCGCGTGAGAGCCCGCTCAGAAGGCCCCGAGAAGCCCGTTGACTTCTCATAAAGCCTGGTCAGGCTACGAGCCGGCGCTCTCCGGCGAGCAGCCGCAGGAACGCCGGACGACCAGGCGCGACGGGAAGGTGCGGACCCGTTCGGTGTCCGAGCCGGGCACCATCAGCGAGTCGTCCAGCACCAGGTCCACCGCGGCCCGGGCCATCGCGTCGCGGTCGGAGGCGACGGTGGTCAGCGGCGGGTCGGCGAGCGCGGCCTCCGGCACGTCGTCGAAGCCGGCCACCGCGAGGTCCTCCGGTACCCGCAGGCCCAGCTCGCGGGCGGCCCGCAGCACGCCGATGGCCTGGTCGTCGGTGGAGCAGAAGATCGCCGGCGGGCGGTTCTCGGAGCGCAGCAGGTCGAGCGCGACGTCGTAGGCGCCGTAGCGGTGGAAGGGCGCGTCGATGAGGTGGGGCTCGGTGGGCAGGCCGTGCGCGTCCATGGCGCGCTGCCAGCCCTCGACGTGGTCGATGACCGGGTCGCCGGGCGCGGGGGACTCCACCGGGCCGCCGAAGCAGGCCACGTACGGGTGCCCGTGCACCTCCAGCAGGTGGCGGACGATCGCCTCGGCGCCGGCCACGTCGTCGGTGACCACCGCGACGTCGTCGATCGCCTCGGGGCGGCGGTGCAGCAGCACCACCTTGGCGCCCTCCATGGCGGCGAACTCCTCGGCGGCCCGCTGCGAGGGGCCCTGGCTGACCAGGATCAGGCCGGAGACCCGCATGCCGAGGAAGGCGCGGACGTAGTGGACCTCGCGGTCGTCGACGTAGTCGGAGTTGCCGATCAGCACCAGCTTGCCGCGCTCGGAGGCGGCCCGTTCCACGGCGTGCGCCATCTCGGCGAAGAACGGCTGGCGGGCGTCCGGGACGACCATGCCGATCAGGTTGGTGCGGCGGGAGGCCATCGCCTGCGCGACGCTGTTCGGCCGGTAGCCGAGCTGCTCGATCGCGGCGAGCACCTTCTCCCGGGTGGCGGGCGCGACCGGGCGCGGCCCGTTGTTGATCACGTAGCTGACGACCGCGGTCGAGGTACCAGCCAGTCGGGCTACATCGTCGCGCGTCACTTTGGCCACGGGGGGGAGTCTACGCGGGTGGCGTGCGGCCGGGCAGTGGGGGGACCCGCGCCGGGCGGGCGCGGGTCCCGGACGGCCCAGGGCGGCGCGGGACGAATCCGGACGGGCCGGACGACCGGGGCCGTGCGGCCGGTCGGGACGGGCGGGGCGGCACGACGCGCGCGCCCCGCCCGGCCCGGCCGGTCAGGTGTCCAGGACGGCCGGGGAACGCCGGGCGGGCGGCTCGGCCCGCTCGGCCCGCTCGCCCTTGTCCCCCTTGTCGGGGACGACGAAGCGGTAGCCGACGTTGCGCACGGTGCCGATCAGGCCCTCGTGCTCGACGCCGAGCTTGGCGCGCAGCCGGCGGACGTGCACGTCGACCGTCCGGGTCCCGCCGAAGTAGTCGTAGCCCCAGACCTCCTGCAGCAGCTGCGCCCGGGTGAAGACCCGGCCGGGGTGCTGGGCGAGGTACTTGAGCAGCTCGAACTCCTTGAAGGTGAGGTCGAGCACCCGGCCCTTGAGCTTGGCCGAGTAGGTGGCCTCGTCGACCGAGAGGTCGCCGCTGCGGATCTCCATCGGACTGTCGTCGGTGGTCACCTGGAGCCGGCCGAGGGCGAGCCGCAGCCGGGCCTCGACCTCGGCGGGGCCGGCGGTGTCGAGCAGGACGTCGTCGATGCCCCACTCGGCGGTGACGGCGGCCAGGCCGCCCTCGGTCACCACCAGGATCAGCGGGCAGCCGATGCCGGTGGAGCGCAGCAGCTGGCAGAGGCTGCGGATCTGCGGAAGATCGCGCCGGCCGTCCACCAGGATGACGTCGGCGCTGGGGGTGTCGACCAGGGCGGCGCCCTCGGCGGGGGCCACCCGGACGTTGTGCAGCAGCAGGCCGAGGGCGGGCAGGACCTCAGCGGAGGGTTGCAGCGCGTTGGTGAGAAGGAGCAGAGAACTCATACCCGGTAGTCCCCTTTCCGGGTCGTCGCGGTCGCGTTCCGGCTGCCGCCACAGCCGGATGGCGCACGTGCTGGTGAGGGGGAGGAGACGGACGCTCGGGAGGAGGCGGAGGACCCGGCGGGGGTGGGCACGGGCGGACGGGGCACCCGCCGGAGGTCCCGCGACCCCCGGTGCACCGTTTCTGCCCTGCTCATCCGCGAACCTTCCGGTCCTGGCCCGTCCCGGGCGGCGGCCCGGAGCCGGGGTTGTCCGACGCCCCGGCCCGGTCCCGGCACGTCGTTGTGCCGTGTGTGGCGGGGGCGGTCCCTGCGGCACGCCGGGGGTGGGCCGACGATTCGCAAGAACGTCCGTACTGGCGTCCTGAAAGCACAAAAGGATCCGGGGGCGACTCTGCCCGGATCCCTCAGGCATCGAGGATAGCCGACCGGCCCCCCGCGCCGGGAGGGCTCGAATCCGGCGGTTCGGCCTTTTCGGGCGCGCCCCGGGTGAGCCCGGCCACAGCTTCGCGACGGCGCCGCCGGGCGTCGGGCCAGGGCGATTGCCGCTCGCGAGGGCGAACACGACATCATGGGGGACACATCGGCGGCACCGTGCGCGTACACCTTTCGGGCGACGCGCGGCCACCCCCGGTGGTGGACCCGCCCGGGCACCCGGGCCCGGGCGAGGACGACGAGAAGGGGTTGCCATGGGCGCGACCACCGGGCACGACCCGGCGGCCGCCGTTCGGGTGAGCGGGACGATCCGCTACTGGGCGGCGGCGAAGTCGGAGGCCGGGCTGGCCGAGGAGCCGTACCTGGCGGCGACCCTGGCCGAGGCGCTGGAGCAGGCCAAGGAGCGGCACGCGGACCGGCCGAAGCTGGTCCGGCTGCTCGGCCACTGCTCCTACCTGGTGGACGGCTCGCCGGTGGGCGGCCGCGACCACACGACCGTGGCCCTCACGGAGGGCGGGTCGGTCGAGGTCCTCCCCCCGTTCGCGGGCGGGTGAGCGGCGTGACCGGGATGAACGGAACCCCCGAGGGGCAGCCCCAGCAGCCCCATCAGCAGCCCCAGCAGCCGTACCGGCCGCAGCAGCAGTACCCGTACGGGCCGCCGCAGCCCCAGCCGCAGCAGCCGGCGCCGCAGGGCTACCAGCCCCAGCCCGGGCAGGCGTCCCCTTATCCGTACGCCCCGCCGCAGGCGTACGCGCCGGATCCTTATGCGCAGCAGGGGCACGCGGCGCAGCCGCACGCCCCCGGCGCGGCTCACGCGCCGTACTACGGGCAGCCGCCGTACGGGGCCGGGCCGGGTGTGGACGACGCCGCGACGGCGCTGCTCCCACCGGTGCCGCCGCTGGACGACGCGGCGGCGACCACGCTGCTGCCGCCCGTTCCGGCGCTGGACGACGCCGCGACCGCGCTGCTCCCGCCGGTGACGGCGTCGGGTCCGATGCCGCCGGTCGCACCGGTCGCGCCGGTCCAGGCACCGCCGCAGGGGCCGGCCCGGCCCTACACCGAGGCGCGGCACGGCCGCTCGCACCGCCGGGCGCAGCCCGGTGCACCCGCTCAGGCGGCCCAGGCCCAGGCCCAGGCGCCCGCCCAGGCCCACGTCCCCGCGCCGGCCCCGGACCACGGGCAGGGCCTGGACCAGCCGACCATGACGCTGAAGCGCCCGGAGCCCCCCGCCCCGGTGCTGACCGATCCGGCCGCGGCCCGTGCCGCGCGCGCCGCCCGGGCCGCGCAGGGCGGCCACGGCGCGTCCGCCCGTCCGGCCGCGCCGTTCCCCGGCCCGGCCCCGTCGCTGGGCGCGCAGGCCTTCCCGGCCGCGGCCCCGGCGGTCCAGCCGTCCCCGGTACGGACGCAGACGCAGGCGCCGGCCCCGGCCGGTCCCGTCCGGACCGGATCGCCGATCAACGACCCGGGCCTCCAGCCGGCCCTGATCACCGCCGGCGCCGCCGCCCTGCTGGCCGGCGGCGCGGCGCTCGGCCAGCCCGCGCTCGCGCTGGTGCTCGTCCTGCTCCAGGGCCTGACGGCGGCCGGCTGGTTCCGGCTGAACGGCATGTGGCCGGCCCGCCAGGGCATCGCGCTGGCCGCGCTGTCCGGTGTGGTGGCCGACGTGGCGGTGCTGCTGGCCGACGCGGACGGCGGCACGGCGGCGGTGGTGGGCACGCTCGGCGGGTTCTTCCTGCTGGTGCTGGTGCTGCAGACGTTCCGGCCGGCCGATCCGAAGGAACGGTTCTACGCGCTCACCGTGCTCGGCTCCGCCACCGTGGTGACGGTGCTCTGCACCGCGCTGCTGCTGGCCGACTGGGTGCCGGCGGCGGTCGGCGCGGTCGCGCTGGCGACCCTGCTGGCGGCCGCGCCGCTGCCCGGACCGCGCTGGCTCGGACCGCTGCTGGGCCTGCTCGCGGCGGTCGGCCTGGGCCTCGCGGTCGGCGCGCCGCCGTTCCTGGGCGTGGCGGCCGGCCTCGGCGCGCTGATCGGCCGCCGGGTGGCCGGGTACGACTTCCCGTCCCGGTTCGTGCACATGACGGCCGGCGTGGCCCTGCCGCTGGCGGTCTCCGCGCCGCTGGTCTGGATCGCCACCGCGCTGCTCGGCTGAACTCCTCGATGACGTCCCGTCCCGGAACCATGCTCCGGGGCGGGACGTCGTACGGTCGTGCGGAAGCGGCCGCAACGGCGACCGGCGACGACGGGGGAGAGCGATGCGCGGCTGGCTGAAGGCGACGATCGGCGTGGTGGTGCTCTCGGGGGTGCTGGTGGGCGCCGACCGGATCGCCGTCGGCGTCGCCGAGGACGAGGCCGCCGAGCAGATCCTCAAGAGCGGTCGGATGAGTCAGAAGCCGGACGTCTCGATCGGGGGGTTCCCCTTCCTCACCCAGGTCGTCTCGCAGAAGCTGGACGACGTGCGGATCTCCTCGGACGGGCTGACCGTCGGCGAGGGCAAGGACAAGGTGGCCCTGCACGCGTTCCGGGCCACGCTGTCCGGGGTCGAGGTGAGCGGCAACATGAGCAGCGCCACCGTGGACCGGGGGAGCGGCTCCGGGCTGATCACCTACGCGGACCTGTCCCGGCTGCTGCCGCCGGCCTCGGAGCTGGTGCCGAACGTCGGCCGGCTCTCGCTCGGCGCGGGCACCCGGCTGAGCCTCTCCTACGGCGGTCCGGGCAAGGTGAAGGCCTCGCTGGGGCCGTTCCCGGTCGGTGACGCCGCGGTGCACAACCAGGGCAACACCGTGACGGTGGACGGCTTCAAGCTGAGCGCGATGGCCTCGCTGCTGGCCGGGGTGTCCGACCAGCCCCTCGCCCCGATCAGCTTCGACCTCTCCGCGCTGCCCGCCGGGCTGAACCTGTCGGCGGTCACGCCGCAGGAGGATGGCCTCCAGCTGGGATTCGACGGCAAGGACGTCAAGCTCATCGGCTGATCCCGCGGTCTTTCCTCCTCTTCCGTCGTTCCGCTCCGCGAGACGCGCTGTCCAGCGCCGGCCGCGGAGCGGTGCCGTTCCCGCCTCCCGACCGGTCCCCGTACGCCCGCCGTCCGGGCCCCGGCCGGATCCCGCCGCCCATGAAATGGTCAAATCCCACTATCCGAGCCGTTGGGTCTCACCATTCGATACGCTGGTGACAGCGGGCCTCGGGTGTCCCTAGCATCGTCGGCATGAAGCGACAGACGGATCTCACCAAGCGGCGGGCGGTAGACCTGTGCCGCGTGGCCGCCTGTCTGTGTCGAATGCGCTAACTCGGCGTCCAGGTAGGGCAGTTGCCCCCGCCGCCGATTCTTCCCGGTGATCACCCGAGGCCTCTCTGGCCGGGCGTCGCCGCCGTACTCCGCCACACACCGCCCGGTCGCCCCGCACACCGCCTTCCATCCCATTATTCGGACAGGAATTCGGACCGGTGGCCGACGGGCGACCGCAGCACCGCTGAGCAGCAGCACCCGAAGCAGCGAGCACCTTCCGCCAACCGCCCCCGGATGGAGAACATCACCATGAGCCGCAGCGACGTCCTGGTCGACGCCGACTGGGTCCAGGCCCACCTGGACGACCCGAAGGTCGTCATCGTCGAGGTCGACGAGGACACCTCCGCCTACGAGAAGAACCACATCCGCAACGCGGTCCGGATCGACTGGAAGTCCGACCTCCAGGACCCGGTCCGCCGCGACTTCATCGACCAGGCCGGCTTCGAGGCGCTGCTCAGCGCCAAGGGCATCGCCAACGACGACACCGTCGTGCTCTACGGCGGCAACAACAACTGGTTCGCCTCCTACGCCTACTGGTACTTCAAGCTGTACGGCCACGGCGACGTCCGCCTGCTCGACGGCGGCCGCAAGAAGTGGGAGCTGGACTCCCGCGACCTGGTCGTCGAGGTGCCGCAGCGCGCCGCCACCGCGTACAAGGCGCAGGCCGCCGACTCCTCGATCCGCGCCTTCCGCGACGACGTGATCGCCGCCATCGGCAACCTCAACCTGGTCGACGTCCGCTCGCCCGACGAGTTCTCCGGCAAGCTGCTCGCCCCGGCCCACCTCCCGCAGGAGCAGTCGCAGCGCCCCGGCCACGTGCCGACCGCGCGCAACGTCCCGTGGGCCAAGAACGCCAACGACGACGGCACCTTCAAGAGCGACGACGAGCTCAAGGCCCTGTACGAGGCCGAGGGCGTCGACCTGGCGACGGACACCATCGCCTACTGCCGCATCGGCGAGCGCTCCGCGCTCACCTGGTTCGTGCTGCACGAGCTGCTCGGCCAGGAGAACGTGAAGAACTACGACGGTTCCTGGACCGAGTACGGCAGCCTCGTCGGCGTGCCGATCGAGCTCGGCAACTGAGCCACCGGCTCCAGCGCAAGGCAGAAGGGAAACAAGACAATGTGCGGTGCGAAGGCCGGCGGCCCGGACCTGGCAGGAGTTGACGTGGCGAACGAGACGATCATCCAGGGTTCGGTGACCCGCGACGGCGAGCCGGTCAACGGCTACGTCCGACTGCTCGACGAGAACAACGAGTTCACGGCCGAGGTCCCCACCTCGGCGACCGGCCAGTTCCGGTTCTTCGCCCGCCCGGGCAAGTGGACCCTGCGGGCGCTCATCCCGGGCCAGACCGTGGACCGCCAGGTGGTCGCCTCCCAGGGCAACCTGACCGAGGTCGCCATCGCCGTCTGACCGGCGACGGAAGCAGCAGTACCGAGGGCTCCTGCCGAGCGGGGGCCCTCGGGCATACCGTGGAAGGGTGCAGTCCCGACGGCGGCGCCGCTACTACTACGCCATGATGGGCGTCTGCCTGGGCCTCTTCGTGCTGGCCTGGGGAGCGGTCCGGTTCGTCTCCGTCCCGGCGGCCGTCGCGCTGTGCGTGGTCGCGATGGTCATCCCGCCGGCGGCGGCGGTGTTCGCCAACCGGCGCGACCCCGAGGACGACTGGTGGGACGACCCGCGCTGGGAGGACCCGAAGTGGGACGACCCCGGCCACGACCGGGACCGCCCCGACCACGAACCCCGCCAGTAGACGGACCGCGTCAGTAGACGAGCGCCTGCACGCCGTCGGCCATGATCTCGCTGACGAAGACCTGCGCGCCCGCGATCCGGGCACCCTCGACGAGGTCCTTCTCCTCGATGCCCCGCCGCGCCGCGCACTGGGTGCACAGCGTGAGCGTGCCGCCGGCCAGCACCGACTCCAGCAGGTCCGGCAGCGGCGCCGCGTGCGGCAGCTCGAACTCCGCCGCGCGCCCGGGCAGCGCGAACCAGGAGGACTCCCCGGTCAGCCAGAGCGAGACCTCGACGCCGCTGGCGACGGCCACCGCCGCCACCGTGAACGCCTGCGAGCACCGCTCGGGGGCGTCCGCCCCGGCGGTCACCTTGATGACGAGCTTCTTCTTCTGGGACATGCCGACACCCTAGATCGCCGACGTGGTGGGGCTCACCGAGACCCGTCCCCACCCGCCGGATAGAGTGAGCGGCAGCAAAATCCACCACACTGTCGCCGCAATGGGAGCCCCCCGTGTCCGGTCTGGAAATCTTCTTCGACGGTCTGCTGGCCCTCATGGCCGTGCTGATCACCTGGTTCGCCATCTTCTCGGTGATGAAGCTCTACCAGGGCCAGCGCTGAGCGCACTGCCGTACGGTTGAAGTACTCCCGCACCGACGACAGCGACCAGGAACATGATCGAGATCCCCTCTGACCTCCACAAGGACGTCGTCCCGCTCGCCTTCCTCCTCGGCACCTGGGAGGGCGCGGGCGTTTACGACTTCCCCGGGACCGAGAAGTGCAACTTCGGCCAGGAGATCGTCATCCGCCACGACGGACGGCCCTTCCTGGAGTTCCGCTCCCGCACCTGGGTGCTGAACGGCGAGGGCGAGAAGGTCCGCCCGCTGGAGAACGAGCACGCCTTCTGGCGCATCACCAGCAACCAGCACGGCACCAGCGGTGCCCGCGGGGTCGAGATCTCGTCCGTCCGTGACGACGGCACGGTGGAGATCTGGTACGGCGAGCTGGCCGACGGCAAGCCGCAGATCGACGTCTCCACCGACGCGGTGGCCCGGATCGAGGGCTCCCCGGAGTACTCCGGCGGCAAGCGCCTCTACGGCTTCGTCAACGAGGAGCTGCTCTGGGTGGGTGAGAAGGCCGCCCCGAACGTTCCGCTGCGCCCGTACATGTCCGCCCAGCTGCGCAAGGTGCTCTCGCCGGCCCAGCTGATCAAGGACATCAACGACCTGCCGGACGACGGCATCGCCTTCTTCAAGTAGGCGCGGGCGCCGGCCGCGGCGCGCACACGGGTAGGGACCGGCCCCCGGCCGGTCCCTACACTTGGTCCAGGACCCCCGACGTTTGGCAGGGACAGGACCCGTGGCGGACACCGGCACCACCGACTGGCAGCTCTCCGGCGACTGGAAGGCCGACCTGCGCGAGCGCGGGTACCGGCTCACCCCCCAGCGGCAGCTCGTGCTGGAGGCGGTCGACGCGCTCGACCACGCCACCCCGGACGACATCCTCTGCCACGTCCGGCAGACCGCCAGCGGCGTCAACATCTCCACCGTCTACCGGACCCTGGAGCTGCTGGAGGAGCTGGGCCTGGTCTCGCACGCCCACCTCGGCCACGGCGCGCCGACCTACCACCTGGCCGGGCGTCACCACCATCTGCACCTGGTCTGCCGGGACTGCGAGAAGGTCACCGAGACGGCCACCGAGATCGCCCAGCCGCTGATCGACAGCCTCCGCGCCCAGCACGGCTTCGACACCGACCTCAAGCATTTCGCCATCTTCGGCCGCTGCGCCGACTGCACCGCCGAGCGCGCCGCGGGGCGGTCGTAAGCTAGCCGGTATGACCGGTCTGAAGAGTCCGCTGCTTGCCCTGCCCGGAGCCGTTCCCGCCGAGGGGACCGACGAAGGCGTCGCCGCCCACTACGGCGACCTCTTCCGCGAGCAACGGAACCTTTCGCAAGGGACCGGCTTCGTGGACCTCTCGCACCGCGGCGTGATCACCGTCACCGGCGCGGACCGGCTGAGCTGGCTGCACCTGCTGATCACCCAGCACGTCAGCGCGCTGCCGCCGCAGCAGGCCACCGACGCGCTGGTGCTCTCCGCGAACGGGCACGTCGAGCACGCCCTCTACCTGGTCGACGACGGCACCACCACCTGGGCGCACGTCGAGCCGGGCACCCAGGAGGCGCTGGTCGGCTACCTGGAGAGCATGAAGTTCATGTACCGGGTCGAGGTCGCCGACGTGACCGCCGACTACGCGGTGGTCCACCTGCCGGCCGGCTCCACCGCCTCCGCCGAGGGCGCGGCGGCCGTCCGCGAGCTGCCCTACGGGCGGGACCTCTTCCTGCCGCGCGCCGGACTGGCGGAGCTGACCGCGGGCTACGGCCCGGCCGCCGGCGTCTGGGCGTACGAGGCGCTGCGGATCGAGGGCCACCGGCCGCGGCTCGGCTTCGAGACCGACCACCGCACCATCCCGCACGAGGTGGACTGGCTGACCACCGCCGTCCACCTGCAGAAGGGCTGCTACCGGGGCCAGGAGACGGTGGCCCGGGTGCACAACCTGGGGCGTCCGCCCCGCCGGCTGGTCTTCCTGCACCTGGACGGCACCGAGGAGGTGCTGCCCCCGCACGGGACGGAGGTGCGGCTCGCCTCGGACCCGGAGGGGCGGGCGCTCGGCTTCGTCACCTCCTCGGCGCGCCACCACGAGCTGGGGCCGATCGCGCTGGCCATCGTGAAGCGCAACGTCCCGGTGGACGCGGTGCTGCTGGCCGGCACGGTGCCGGGCACCCAGGACGTGATCGTCCCGCAGTAGGGCGCCAGGCTGCCGTCCTAGACCTCGACGATGACGGTGAACGGGCCGTCGTTCACCAGGGCGACCTTCATGTCGGCGCCGAAGCGGCCGGTCTCGACCTTGGCGCCGAGCGCGCGCAGCCGGGCGACCACCTCGTCCACCAGCGGCTCGGCGACCGGGCCGGGCGCGGCGGCGTTCCAGGTGGGGCGGCGGCCCTTGCGGGCGTCGCCGTAGAGCGTGAACTGGCTGATCACCAGCAGCGGCGCCCCGATGTCCGAGCACGACTGCTCGACGCCCTCGTCGTCGGCGGGCAGCAGCCGCAGCGTCCAGAGCTTGCGGGCCAGCTGGGCCGCCTTGGCGGGGGTGTCGTCGTGGGTGGCACCGACCAGGACGCAGAGTCCGGGCTCCTCGATCGCGCCCACGGTCTCGCCGGCCACCGTCACCCTGGCCTCGGTCACTCGCTGCACCACTGCTCGCATGCGGCCATTCTGCCGGAGCCCCCGGGGGCGTGAGCAGGCCCCTGGGGGCGCTTCGTGCCCGGGCGCACGCCGGGTCGCGTGCGCCTGCGCGCACCATGGCGGCGTTCTCCCTGCGAAAAGCTTCGGTCGTATCAGCCACCCCTCTTCGCCAGGGGGCCGTTCGGGTGCACGGGCGGTGCGGCGGCGCCGGGCGGGGTGGCACGCTGGGGGACCGTACGAGGACGGGTCCGCCGCTCCGCCGCACCAGGCGGGGCCGGTCGGCGCGTCCGGGGTCCGGGGCGCCGAGGTCCGCCGCGCCGGGCCCGGCTCGGCCGGGCGGCCGAGCCGGTAGGTCAGGCGTTCTGGTCGTGCTGCCCCGCCGGGTGGCCACGGCCGGGGGCGGGAACCTTCGTGGACGTCCGGGCGTGCCTCCGGACGGGAACGCGCCATCGGCGCGCGCGGCGGTTGACGGGCCGGACCGGCGGCAGGCGACGGGGCGCCGCGAGCGGGTGGGATCGGGACGACGGCAGGTGGTTGGTTGATGGACGCGATCAGCGCGGCACAGGACCGGTACGGGCGGCTGCCCGAGGGGCCCGGGGCCGGCCCCGGGCCGGACCTCGGACGGTTGGGCCTGGACCAGCTGCGGATCCTGCGCCGGGAGACCCTGGAGCAGGAGGCCGACCTCTCCTACCTGCGGCGGCTGCTGCACGGCCGGATGGACATCCTGCTGGCCGAGCTGGACCGCCGCCCCGGCGCCGGGGCCGCCCGGCCGACCGACCCGGAGGAGCCCGCCGGCGCCCTGCTGGAGCGGCTGCCGGCCATCCTGACGGACGCGCCGTCCACCGTCCGCCGCTCGGCCCGGCACGTCACCCTGGGCCCGCCGCGCGGGCAGCAGTCCCAGCTGGAGGCGGACGCGCTGATGGGCGACGTGCAGCTGGCCGACCTGGCGGCGCACCCGGCCGAGGAGCTGCTGGCGGCGCTGGAACGGCTGCGGGCGCACGAGCGGGAGGTGTCCGGCCGGCGGCAGCGGCTGCTGCGGACGGCGGACGGCTGCAACGCCGAAATCACCCGCAGGTACCGTGATGGGGAAGCACGGGTCGACGACCTGCTCGCAGGCGGCCCGCTCTGACAGGTGCGAGGGCCGCCGGGGGCGGGGGACGGGCCCGGCTCGCCCCCCGGTACACCCTCACCTCCGGAAGGCTTTCGCCATGTCCAATTCCGCCGCCCTGCCCGTGCTCGCCGAAGTGGTCCGCTCGGGTTTCGTCGAGGGCAGGCACCACGGTTCGCTGGTGCTGCTCGCCGCCGACGGTTCGGTCGACCTCACGCTGGGCGCGCCGGACGCGCCGGTCTTCCCGCGCTCCTGCGCCAAGCCGTTCCAGGCGGTGGCCATGCTGCGGGCCGGACTGGCGATCGAGGGGGAGCTGCTGGCGCTGGCGGCCTCCAGCCACTCCGCAGAATCGTTTCACCTTGACGGCGTGCGGCGGATCCTCGCCGGTGCGGGGCTGGACGAGTCCGCCCTGCGCACCCCGGCCGACCTTCCGCTCGACGGCACCGAGGCGGAGCTGCACCTGCGCTGGGGCGGCGACCACGAGCCGATCCTGATGGACTGCTCCGGCAAGCACGCCGGCTGGCTGGCCGCCTCCGTGGCCAACGGCTGGCCCACCGACAGCTACCTCGACCCGGAGCACCCGATCCAGCGGCTGGCCCGCGAGGCCCTGGAGGAGGCCGTCGGCGAGTCCGCCGCGCACGCCGGGGTGGACGGCTGCGGCGCGCCGCTGCTGGCCGTGAGCCTGACCGGCCTGGCCCGCGCCTACCGCGCCCTGGTGCTGGCCGAGCCCGGTACCCCGGAGCGCCGGGTCGCCGACGCGATGCGGGCGCACCCCGAGTACGTGGCCGGCACCCGCCGGGCCGACACCCGGCTGATGCGGGCGGTGCCCGGCGCGCTGGCCAAGATGGGTGCGGAGGCCGTCCAGGTGGTGGCGCTGCCGGACGGGCGGGCGCTCGCGTTCAAGATCGACGACGGCGCCGAGCGGGCCCGCGGCCCGGTGCTGGCCGCCGCGCTGCGCCGCCTCGGGGTGAGCACCGGCGACGGCACGCTGGAGCGGATCGCCACCGTCCCGGTGTTCGGCGGCGGCGTGCCGGTCGGCGAGGTCCGCGTGGCCTTCTGATACCCGCCCGCTCGCCTCCGGGCCGTTCCGAGCCGGTTCGGCCCGGGGCGGCGTGCCGGCCTTCCTCCGAATGCGAAGCGACGGTCCCCGGGTGCACGGTGGACCGGGGGCCGTCGCACAGCTGAGGAGTCCGCCATGAGCGAGCACGTGTACCGGGTGACCGAGATCGTCGGGTCCTCGACCGAGAGCGTCGACGCCGCGATCCGCAACGGCATCGAGCGGGCCTCCCGCACGCTGCGCCACCTCGACTGGTTCGAGGTCTCGCAGGTCCGCGGCCACCTCGCCGAGGGCCGGATCAAGCACTACCAGGTGTGCATGAAGGTCGGCTTCCGGCTGGACGACGAGGACTGAGCCGAGGGCCGGGTCACCCGCGCTCGGGCAGCACCAGCGGCAGCCCCGTGCGCGGGTGCGGCAGCACCTCGACCGGGTGCCCGTACACCTCGCTGAGCAGCGGCGCGCGCAGCACCTCGGCCACCGGCCCGTCGGCGACCGTCGCGCCGTCGGTCAGCAGCACCACCCGGTCCGCGTAGGCCGCCGCCAGCGACAGGTCGTGCAGGACGACGACCACGCCGTCCCCGGCGGCGGCCCGGGCGCGGGCCAGGCGCAGCACCAGCTCCTGGTGGCGCAGGTCGAGCGCGGCGGTGGGTTCGTCGAGCAGCAGCAGGGCGGTGCGCTGGGCGAGCACCCGGGCGAGCGCCACCCGGGCCCGTTCGCCGCCGGAGAGCGCGGTGAACGGCCGTCCGGCGAAGGCGGTGGACTCGGTCGCGGCCATCGCCTCGGCGACCACCCGCTCGTCCTCGGCGGCGGCCGCCGTGCCGGCCCACGGGGCGCGGCCCATCCGGACCACCTCGTCGGCCGGGAACGGGAAGGAGAGCGCGGCCGCCTGCGGCAGCAGCGCCCGGCGCCGGGCGAGGTCGGCGGGCCGGTGGTCGGCCAGCGGGCGGCCGTCCAGCCGGACCTCGCCGGCGGTCGGCGCGAGGTCGCCGGCCAGCACCGAGAGCAGGGTGGACTTGCCGGCGCCGTTCGGCCCGAGCAGGGCGACGACCTCGCCGGCGGTGACCCGGACGTCCGCGCCGGCCAGCAGGTCGCGCCCGCCGACGGTCAGCCGGACGGCCTCGGCGGTGAGCAGCTCGGTGCCCGGGGCGGGCCGTTCGGGCACCTCGGGGCGGTGTCGCAGCGTACGGATCCTCATGCCCAGCCTCCCTGCCTGGTCCTGGTGCGGCGCAGCAGCCAGAAGAAGAACGGGCTGCCGATCAGCGCGGTGAGCACGCCGAGCGGGAGTTCGGCCGGTTCGGCCAGGGTGCGCGCGGCGAGGTCGGCGGCGACCAGGACGAGCGCGCCGCCGAGCGCGGAGGCGGGCAGCAGGAAGCGGTGGCCGGGGCCGGCGACCATCCGCAGCAGGTGCGGGACGACCAGGCCGACGAAGCCGATGATGCCGCTGACCGCGACGGCGGCGGCGGTGAGCAGGGCGACCACGGTGATCAGCACCAGCCGCATCCGCTCGACGTCCACGCCGAGGTGGCGGGCGGGCCGTTCGCCGAGCGCCAGCAGGTCCAGCGAGCGGGCGTAGCGGGGCGCGACGGCGAGGCCGACGAGCGCGAACGGCAGGACGGCGAGCACCTTGCCCCAGGTGGCCTGGGAGAGCGAGCCGAGCTGCCAGAAGGTGACCTGGCTGATCGCCGCGGAGTCGGCGGTGAACAGGAACAGGCCGATCAGCGCGCCGCAGAAGGCGTTCACCGCGACGCCCGTGAGGATCAGCGTGACCACCTCGGTGCGGCCGCCGGAGCGGGACATCGCGTAGACCGCGAAGACCGTCAGCAGGCCGGTGGCGAAGGCGGAGGCGGTCACCGTCCAGGTGCCGAGCGCGTCCAGGCCGAGCACGATGCAGCCGACCGCGCCGACCGCGCCGCCGGAGGAGACGCCGATGACGGCCGGTTCGGCGAGCGGGTTGCCGAACACGCCCTGCATCAGCGCGCCCGCGCAGCCGAGCGAGCCGCCGACCAGCAGGGCGAGCACCACCCGGGGGAGGCGGACGTTCCAGAGCACCGACTCGGGGACGCGGTCGAGGGCGTGGCCGCCGAGGCCGATCCGGTGGCCGACGGAGGCGAGGATGTCGCCGAGCGGGATGCGGTAGGCGCCGATGCCGGCCGCGAGCAGGGCGCAGAGCAGCAGGGCGGCGGCGAGGCCGGCGGTGAGCAGGGCGGTCCGGCTGGTGCGCTTGCCGGCCAGGGGGACGCCCTTGCCGGTGACGGCGGCGGTCACTCGGCGGCCTTCGGGTAGAGCTGTTCGGCGATCTCGTGGATCACCTGCGGGGTGCGCGGGCCGTAGCTGAGCAGCTGGCCGTCCTCGATGGAGACGATCCGGCGGTCGAGCCCGGCCGGGGTCTGGGCGACGCCGGGCAGCTTGAGCAGGCCGTCGACGCCGCCGACGGAGTCGAGTCCCTTGCTCATCACCAGGATCGCGTCGGGGGCGGCCTTGACCAGGGCCTCGCTGGTGAGCGGGGTGAAGTCGCCGCTGAGCCCGGCGGCGGTGCCGGCGTCCTCGCCGCCGACCGCCTCGATCAGCGAGCCGGCGCCGGAGGCCGGGCCGCCGAGCAGATAGACCGAGGCGCTGCCGCGCAGGTAGAGGAAGGCGACCTTGGGGCGGCGCTCGACGGCGGGCAGGGCGGCCCTGGCCTCGGTGATCCGCTGCTCGGTGCGCTCCTTCAACTGCCGCCCGGCGTCGGGGACTCCGAGGGCGGCGGCGACGGTGTCGATGCGCGGGCCGACGTCCTCCAGCCGCTTGGCGTCGTCCAGGACGAGCAGCGGGACGCCGGCCGCGCGGATCTGGGCGATCGCCTCGGCCGGGCCGGTGGAGCGGTCGGCGAGCACGACGGTGGGGTGCAGGGAGAGCACGCCCTCGGCGGAGACGTCGTGGGCCTGGGTGATCACGGGCAGGGCGGTGGCCTGCTCGAAGGTGGTGGAGACGTCCCGGGCGACGACCTTGGGGCCGAGGCCGAGGCTGAAGACGATCTCGGCCAGGCTGCCGTTGAGCGGGATGATCCGCTCGGCGCTGGTGACGGTGGTCGTCCGGCCGTCGGCGGAGGTCGCGGTGGCGGGGAGCCGCGGGGTCGGCGGGTCGGGCAGCGGTTCGACGGTGTCCGGGGCGCGCGAGCCCGTTCCGGTGGCCTCACCGGTGCCGGTGGTGAAGCCGCAGGCGGTCAGGGCGAGCAGCAGACCGAGGAGCAGCAGCAGGATCGCGGGGCCGCGGGCGGCCCGATGTCGGGTGGTACTGCTGCTCAACGTCGTTCCCTTCGTTGGGAGTTGTCGCCGCCGGCGAGTGGGGTGCGGGGGTGCCCGGCGGGGCTCTTGACTCATATATTAGGTTAGCCTTACCTAAACCTCGCAAGGGGGTCGGTGGTGTGCCGACCCCGCTTTCCCCTGTCGCGCCGAGGAGTGATCCGCGTGCCTCTGCCCCATCGGCTCCGCCGTCTGACCGCCGGCCTGGTGGCCGCCCTGGCGGCCCTGTTGACGGTCGCCCTGCTGCCCGGCCAGGCGGTGGCGGCCGAGGGGCGGGTCTCCGGCGGGCGGCTCGACTGGGGGATCAAGCAGTCCTTCCTGACGTACGTCACCGGGCCCATCGCCCAAGGGAAGTGGTCGCTCAACGGCGGTGCGGCCACGGTCGCCGGCAACGGCTTCCGGTTCCACTCCGCGGCCGGCACGTACGACCCGGCCAGCGGTGCGCTGAGCGCCGCGTTCTCCGGCGGGGTCCGGTTCACCGGGCACCAGGAGAACGGCGCCAACGCGCTGGACCTGAGCATCGGGAGGCTCACCTTCCGCGCCGCGGCGGGCGGCGGGGCCGGGCTGTACGCGGACGTCAGCAGCAAGTCCCGGGAGACCGGGCAGGTCAGCAGCGCCGGCCAGGCCAAGATCGCCGACCTCTCGCTGGCCGGCGTCGACCTGCGGGGCGCGGCCGGGACCCTGACGCTCAGCAACGTCCCGGCGACGCTGACCGACGCGGGGGCCAAGGCGTTCGCGGGGTTCTACACGGCGGGGACGGCGCTCGACCCGGTCAACCTGTCGGTGAACCTGCCGGCGGCGCAGCCGGCCCAGACCCCGGCCGCGCCCACGACTCCGGCGTCCTCGCCCTCTCCGACCGCGACCCCGTCCGCCACGCCGAGCGCCGCGCCGTCGTCGGCCGCCCCCACTGCTCCGGCCGCCCCGGCGACTCCGACCGACACCCCCGCCCCGACCGCCGCTCCGGCCGCCGCCGTCACCGAGTTCGGCAACGGCGCGCTCGACTGGGGCGTGCGCCGCACCTTCCGCGACTACGTCACCGGCTCGATCGCCCAGGGCCGTTGGGAGCCCACCGGCGGCGCTGCGGACGGCGGCGCGTTCTTCCGCTGGACGCCCGCCAAGGGCACCTATGACCCCGCGAGCGGTGCGGTGACGGCCGCCTTCTCCGGCAGCGTCCGCTTCACCGGTCTGAAGAGCGGCGAGGCCTACGGCCTGGACCTCACCCTGGCGAATCCGGGCGTCACCGTCGCCGACGGCAAGGGCGTGCTGCGCGCCGACGTCTCCGGCCGCACGCCGGACGGCGCCGCGCAGCAGCTCGCCGGTGTCGAGCTGGCCACCTTCGACCCGGCCGGCCTCAAGGCCGAGGGCGGGCTGCTGAAGGCCGTGGAACTCCCGCTCACGCTCACCGAGCCGGGCGGCAAGGCCTTCGGCGGCCTCTACCCGGCGGGCACCGAGATGGACCCGCTGAGCTTCGCCGTCGCCCTCGACCCGGCCGCCGCCCTCCCGCCGCTGCCGGACATCGGCAGCGCCCCGGCGGTCGCCCCGACGACCGCTCCGGCGAGCCCGTCCGTCGCACCGGTCGCCGCCGCCACCGACGCCGGCTCGGGCGGCTTTCCGACGGCGGCCGTGGTGAGCGGTGGCCTGCTCGCCGCCGCACTGGCCGTGGCCGGTGGCCTGTTCCTCCGCCGCCGCCGTCGCGCCTGACC
Source organism: Kitasatospora sp. NPDC097605 (assembly GCF_040302725.1). Lineage (NCBI taxonomy): Bacteria > Bacillati > Actinomycetota > Actinomycetes > Kitasatosporales > Streptomycetaceae > Kitasatospora > Kitasatospora sp. NPDC097605. The sequence goes on from NZ_JBEOSF010000041.1 coordinate 45,921, forward strand.
CCCACCCTCCTTCCCCCCCCGCACATCGATCGGAGTCCCCCCATGTCCCGCAACCGCACCCGGATGGCCGCCCTGGCCGCCGTCACCGCCGGCCTCGGCCTGACCGCGTTCGGCGCCCCGGCCCTGGCCTTCGGCGCCGGCGCGCCGAGCAGCGTCACGTACGACACCGGCGCGCTGGACTGGGGGGTGAAGACCAGCTTCCGCACCTATGTCACGGGGCCGGTCGGCCAGGGCGCGGTGGAGCTGACCGGCGGCGCGACCACCAACGCCGACGGCACGTTCCACTTCGGGCTGGCGAGCGCGAGCTACGACCTGGGGTCGCACGCGCTCACCTCCGCGTTCAAGGGTGGGGTGCGGTTCACGGCCCACCACGGGGCGCTGGACGTCGCGCTCAGCGACCTGAAGATCACCACGGCGGGGACGGCCGGCACGCTCACCGCCGACACCGCCTCCAAGGAGTCGATGGGCGCCAGCGAGGTGACGAAGCGGGACGACGTGCCGCTGGTGACGTTCACCGTCGGCCGGGACACCACGACGGGCGTGCCGACGGCGGCGAAGCTGACGGAGGAGGGCGCGAAGGCGTTCGCGGGCTTCTACCAGGCCGGGGCGGACATGGACCCGCTGTCGCTGCTGCTCAAGCAGAGCCCGGCCACCCCGTCCCCGACGGCCACGCCGACCGCCACTCCCACGGCGACGGCGACTCCGACCACCGAGCCGTCGGCCACGGCCACTCCGACCACCGAGCCCACCGCGACCGCGACGCCCACCACTGAGCCGACGGCCACCGCCACGCCGACCGCCACCGGCTCGCCGACCGCCACCGCCTCGCCCACGGCCACCGCCTCGCCCACGGCTTCGCCGTCCGCCACGCAGTCCCCGACGGCCACTTCCTCGCCGTCCGCGACCTCGTCCCCGTCCACCACCGCGCCGAGCGGCAACGGTGAACTCGCCGTCGTCAACGGCACCCTGGACTGGCAGGTCAAGGAGAGCTTCCGCAAGTACCTGCAGAGCCCGGTGGCCAACGGCAAGGTCGAGTTCGGCGCTGGCGCGGCCGACTACCGCTTCGGGGGTGGCAGCGGTGGCTACAACACCAAGAGCCACAGCCTGTCGGCGGGCTTCGCCGGTTCGGTGCGCTTCCTCGGCCACCCGGCCGCGGGTGGCGGCTACCAGCTGGACACCACGTTCTCGAAGCTGGGTCTGAGCATCGACAAGAACGGCGCGTACCTGACCGCTGACGTCAACGCCAAGTCCCTGGACGGGAAGACGACCTCGCTGTCCGGCGCCCGGATCGCCAAGCTGGACGTGTCGAAGGCGAATCTCACCCCGGTGAACGGCGTGGTCACGCTGAACGCGGTTCCGGCCACCCTGACCGCCGAGGGCGTGCCGGCCTTCGCGAACTACAAGGAGGGCGAGGCCCTCGACCCGGTCACCGTGTCGCTGGCGTTCGACGAGAACGCCCAGCTGCCCACCACCCAGCCGAGCACCGGTGGCGGCGCGGCGGGCGGCACCACGACCGGCACCACCGGTTCGACCGGCGGCGGCACGGTTGCGGCGGGCGGCGCCTCCCTGACCACCAGTGGTGGTGGCACCGGGGTACTGGCCTCCACCGGTTCGTCCACCCCGGTCGCCCCGCTGCTGGCCACTGCTGGCGGCCTGCTGCTGCTCGGCGGCGGCGCGACGGCCCTGGCCCGCCACCGCAAGTCGGCCGGCGCCTGATCAGGGGGCGATGGAGTGGGAAGTCGGCGGGTCCGACTTCCCACTCCGAACAGTTTTCGGCGGCGCAGGAAGTCGGCCCGCCCGACTTCCTGCGCGAACGGAAGGCCGCCTATGCGTGGTGGTCGAGTTCGCCGGCGGTGATGGCGGCGAGGAGGGCTGCGAAGGTGGCCGGGGTGGTGCGGATGATGACGTCGCTGTCGTCGGACTCCCGGAGTTCAACTAGGTCGAGCCCTGCGCGGATTTCGACGCAGTTGGATTCCTCGCCGCTGAAGCTGGACTTCTGCCAATCGGGCTGTGACATGTGCATCTTCCTTAGAGGGTGTAGCGGACGTGCTGAATCAGTCCCCAGGAGTCGTGCTCGACACGAGATCGGAGAGTGCAGGATGCATTCAATGCCGGAAGTGCAAGGGACTTGATCCGCTCAAACTTCGAGTGGTAGGCGGTGACTTCCCTCTGCTCGCTCAAGTACGAGGTGCCACCGGGATGCTCCATCAGCACTGTATCCAGATCGCGGTGCGCGCCATGCACGATCATGAAGGGTGTGCCATGGCGACATAGTCAGTGCAGCGGAAGGGGAGGATCTGAATGGTGATGTGGGGGAGCTCGCTGACCTCGACCAGGTAGTCCAGTTGCTCCCTCATGGCCGCTGAGCCGCCGAATCGAGTATGCAGAGCCGCCTCATGGATCACCGCGTGGAAGGGAACGGCGCCGTCCTCGTCTATGGCTTGTTGGCGGCTTCGGCGGAACGCCATCTTCTTTTCATCGCCGCTGAGGATGACCTCACTGTAGCGGGGGACCTGTAGCAGCCCAGGGATCAGCAGGGTCTCGTAGCTGGATAGGGAAGCTGCGGTCGACTCGGACTCGGCCAGATCGAGGGCCGAGGTGTGAACAAACCCCTTGAAGGCACTCCACCAGCCCTTCCCGTTGCTGAGTCCCATCTTGTGGAGAGCCGTCACGTAGGTCTCATCCGTGCGACCGTAAGCGTTCAGCAGGGCTGGGCGCCCGACACCATTGCGGACGCCGAACTCGCTTTCCACGAGCTGTACATCAACGCCTGGCAGCACGCGGGCTCCCTGGCGCCGTCCGTCCTGGTCTCGCTCCAGTCCGCCGTCCTGCGCGTCGCCGTCTGCGACGACTGCCCCGACCTGCCGGAGACCCGTCTCGGTGAGGACCCCTACTCCGTCTCCGGGCGGGGGCTCCACCTCGTCCAGGCCCTCACCCACCGCTCCGGCGCCCACCCCACCAAGACCGGCAAGGTCACCTGGTTCGAGCTGGACGCCGCCGCGTGAACACCCCCATCACCCCCGACGGCACCCCCGAATACACCTGGATCGCCCGCCAGGCCGGCCACTTCAGCCCCGAAACCAACCCCGACAACCGCCACCACCACATACCCCAATGACCACCCCGGAGCAGGAAGTCGACCAGGCCGACTTCCTGTTCCGGGGTGGTCACCGGTGTTGATGGTGGAGTTCGCGGAGTGGGAAGTCGACCTCGCCGACTTCCTACTCCTGGTGCGCAGCGTTCAGGCGCTCAGGGGATACCGGGTGTCCAGGTCGCGGAAGACGGCGCCGTTCAGCTGGAAGGCGCGCTTGCACTCGTCGACCACCCGGCGGCGCTCGACCTCGTCCATGGCCAGGCCTGCGGCGTCCAGCTTGGCCCGGTAGTCGCGCTTGAACGCGGCCGGGTTGTCCACCTGCTCGAAGACGTAGAACCGCACGCCGTCGCCCTTGCGCTCGAAGCCCCAGGTCTTCTCGGCGATGCCTCGGATGATCTGACCACCCGACAGGTCGCCCAGGTAGCGGGTGTAGTGGTGGGCGATGACGCCCGCCGGCCACTGGTCCGCGAGCTCCTCCAGGCGGGCGACGTACGCGGCGGTCGCGGGCAGCGGGGCGAGGCCCTCGCGCCAGCCCGGGCCGCGCAGGTGGGCCAGGTCGCGCTCGATGGCGGCGGTGCGCAGCAGTGCGGGGTCGATGAAGGGCGCGGTCAGCGGGTGCCGCGCCAGCTCCTCCGCCCGCTCCTCCAGGGCGCGGTAGACGTACCAGAGCTGGCCGGTGAGGTCGGCGTAGGCCTCGACGCCGAGGTGCCCGCCGAGCAGACGGCTCATGAAGGACGACTGCTCGGCCGCCTCGTGCTCGGCGCTGCTGGCGGTGCGCAGCACGGTGGAGAACGGGACGACGGGCTGCTCGGGTATGGGCATGCGGGCCTCCAGAGAACGAGTACACCCCCGATTGCTTTGGTTAGCCTAACCTAAGCACGCGTCATGCCGACAGGGTGTCGGGAAGAACCGGAGCACCCCCGGGAACGGCGAAGGCCGGGGTCCGCGGAAAACTCCGCGAACCCCGGCCTCCGACTGCCTCGACCTACCTCTGATCCCCCCGGCGGACGGACCGCCGGACGGACGAGACGGTCACGACGGCTCAGTGACCGCCCTGGTCCGCCAGGCGCTTGATCGACGCGGTGACCTCGGCCTCGGCCTCGGTGCGGCCGACCCAGTTGGCACCCTCGACGGACTTGCCGGGCTCCAGGTCCTTGTAGACCTCGAAGAAGTGCTGGATCTCCAGGCGGTCGAACTCCGACACGTGGTGGATGTCCTGCAGGTGCTCCCAGCGCGGGTCGGTCGCCGGGACGCAGAGCAGCTTGTCGTCGCCGCCGGCCTCGTCCGTCATCTTGAACATGCCGATGACGCGGCACTTGATCAGGCAACCGGGGAAGGTCGGCTCGTCCAGGATGACCAGGGCGTCCAGCGGGTCACCGTCGTCCGCCAGGGTGCCCTCGACGTAGCCGTAGTCGGCCGGGTAGCGGGTCGAGGTGAAGAGCATCCGGTCGAGCCGCAGACGGCCGGTCTCGTGGTCGACCTCGTACTTGTTACGAGAGCCCTTCGGGATTTCGATAAGGACGTCGAACTCCAACGGTTCCTCCAAGGTAGGGACTGACAGAATCCAAGTGTCTCCTACGGGAGCGAGTGCTGAGGAAAGGGGCCGGTTCGGTGCGTGCAGGGGCTGGGTCGGGGAACCGACGCGGGGGGACGGCCGCGGGGCTGTTCGGGGCGGCGCTGCTGGTCGCCGGAACGGTGCTCGGCACGGGTGGTGCGTACGCGCAGCCGTCCCCGACGCCGACCGGATCGTCCTCGCCGGGTGGGCGGTCCACGGGGAACGCCCAGGGGGACGAGGACGAGGGCAACGGCCGGCGGGACGACGGCAAGGGCGGCAAGGGGGACCGGGACGACCGGGACGGCCACCGTCCGGGGCACCACGGCAGCGAGTCGCCGCACCCGTCCACGAGCGCCACCGGCGCCACCGGAGCCCCCGGCAACCCCGGTGCCCCCGCTGCGGCGGGCCCCACCGGCGGGACCGCCACCACCCCGCCCGCAGCCAAGCCCACCGGCGCCGTCCGCCCGGCGCCCGCCGGGACGGTGCTGGCCGCCGCCGCGGCCGGACCGGACACCGGCCTGCCCACCGCCCAGGGCCTCCAGCAGGCACTCGCCGGCGTGCTCGCCGACAAGAACCTCGGCACCGTCGGCCTCGCCGTCGCGGACGCCTCCGACGGCCAACTCCTCTACGGAAGCGGCGAGAACACCGCCGCCACCCCGGCGTCCACCACCAAGCTCGCCACCTCGATCGCGGCGCTGTCGTTGATCCCCGGCGACACCCGGCTGACCACCCGGGTCGTCAAGAACGCGGCCACCGGCGGGATCACCCTCGTGGGTGGTGGCGACCCGACGCTGACGGCGCTGCCCGCCGACCAGGTGCAGATCGGCGGCATCCCCGCCGACCCGGACACCGCCCCGGCCTCGCTGGACGCGCTGGCCCGGCAGACCGCCACCGCGCTGAAGGCCGCGGGCGCCGCCTCCGTCGTGCTCGACTACGACGTCTCCCTCTACAGCGGCGGCCTGCTGCACAAGAACCACGACAACGAGAACATCGCGGCGGTGACGCCGCTGATGGTCGACGAGGGCAAGGTCGACCCGAAGAGCATCGCGGACGCGCCCGCCCGGGTCGGGGACCCGGCCGGGGCGGCCGCCGAGGCCTTCGCCGCCCTGCTCAAGGCCCAGGGCATCACCGTCCAGGGCAAGGCGAAGCAGGCCACGACCCCGGCCGCCGCCGACGCGCCGGTGCTCGGCCGGGTCGACTCGCCCACCGTGGCCCGGCTGGTCGAGCGGATGCTGACCACCTCCGACAACACCCTCGCCGAGGCGATCGCCCGGCAGGCCGCGCTCGCCGCCCACCAGCCGGCCAGCTTCGAGGGCGCGGCCACCGCCGTCACCCAGGAACTCGCCCGGCTCGGCGTGCCGACGGCCGGCGTGGTGCTCAACGACGGCAGCGGCCTGCACACCGGCAACGCGGTCCCGCCGGTCGTCCTGGTCAAGCTGCTCGCGCTGGCCGCGTCCGCGGAGCACCCGACGCTGCGCCCGGTGCTGACCGGCCTGCCGATCGCCGGATTCACCGGCACCCTCGGCAAGCGCTTCGGCTCCACCTCGGGCGCCGCCGACGCGGCCGGCCTGGTCCGCGCCAAGACCGGCAGCCTGAGCGGCGTCAACACCCTGGCGGGCACCGTCGTCGACGCCGACGGCCGCCTGCTCTCCTTCGCCCTGATGACCCGCACCACCGCCCCCGCCGACACCGCCCGCACCGCCATGGACCGCGTCATCGCCCGCCTCGCCACCTGCGGCTGCCACTGAGTCCCGCCCGGCGGCCAGGCCTCGCCGGCCGCCGGGCCGCCCCGGTCTCCGGCCGGATGTGCCTCGGCATCGTCCCGCGCGCCGTCCGGGCCGGCGGGTGGCCGTCCGTGCCCGCCACTGGCCCCCGGCGACCGCGCCCCACCTTCGCCCGCCCCGCCCTCCGGGCGAGCGGGCGGGGCGGGCCGGGTACCGATGGCCGCCCCGGACCTCGTGCCGGAGGCGCCCAGGATCGTTCGGCCGGCCCTCCGGGTGAGGGTGACGGGGCCCGCCGGGCCGGCTCTCTGGGCGACCAGGCCCCGCCCGTGCGCCCGGCGCCAAGGCGATGCGGGCCGGCCGGATCGGGCGGGATCCGGCACCGGACGGGGCTTCGCGGCGCGCAGTCGGCGGCTCGGCCCGGGTGGGGACGCCGTATGGATGCGGCGCGTGTTCGGGGCAGGACGACTCCGCTGTCGGCGCGCGTCGGGAGGGGCCGGATCGGTGGCGGGCGTCGCGTGTCGGACGCGTCCGGTGCGGGCGTTGCCCGGGCGGGGCTCACGCGGGGGCGGGTGGGCGGTCATTGACCGGCCGTTCCGGCTCCCCCAGGGGGGCGGGAGCACGTACGGTGAGGGCATGACGAGCGCGAGCGGCGGTGCTGACATGGTCGACTGGAATCTCGCGGTCGCAACCGCGACCAGGTTGGTGCGGCCGGGGCCGGAGGTGAGCCGGGCCGAGGCGGCCGCGGTGGTCGCCGAGTTGCGCCGGCACGCCCTGGCGGCCGAGGAGCACGTACGGGAGTTCACCGGCATGCGGTCCAGCAGCCTGGCCGAGGCGGCCGCGACCCCGGTGCTGGTCGTGGACCGGCCCGGCTGGGTGCGGGCCAATGTCGCCGGCTTCCGCACCATCGTGCAGCCGCTGGTGGAGAAGCTCCAGGCGCGCCGGGCGAACGGATCGGCCTCCGCGGTGTTCGGCACGGTGGGGGAGAAGGCCACCGGCATCGAGGTCGGCGCGCTGCTGGCGTTCCTGGCGACCAAGGTGCTCGGCCAGTACGAGACCTTCGCCCCGGCCGAGCCCTCGCTGGAGGCGCCGGACAGCCCGGCCGCGCTGTTCGACAAGCCGCGGCTGGGCCCCGAGGGCCCCGGGCCCGGGCGGCTGCTGCTGGTGGCGCCGAACATCGTGCACGTGGAGCGGGAGCTGGACGTCGACCCGGCCGACTTCCGGCTCTGGGTCTGTCTGCACGAGGAGACCCACCGCACCCAGTTCACCGCGGTGCCCTGGCTGCGTGACCACATCCAGTCCGAGGTGCAGTCCTTCCTGGCCGAGACGGACGTCGACCCGGGCGCGCTGCTGGACCGGCTGCGGGACGCCGCCGGCTCGCTGGGCGCCGGGCTGCCGGGCCTGGGCGGCGGCCGGGGCGACAACCACTCCTCGGCGGGCCTGCTGGAGATCGTCCAGTCGCCCGCCCAGCGGGAGATCCTCGGCCGGCTGACCGCCGTGATGTCCCTGCTGGAGGGGCACGCGGACGTGGTGATGGACGGCGTGGGCCCGGCGGTGGTGCCGAGCGTCGCGGAGATCCGGGAGAAGTTCCAGCAGCGCCGGGACCGCGGCGCCAACCGGCTGGACCTGGTGCTGCGCCGGCTGCTCGGCATGGACGCCAAGCTCCGCCAGTACCAGGACGGCGCGGTGTTCGTCCGGGGCGTGGTCGAGCAGGTCGGCATGGAGGGCTTCAACCGGGTCTGGACCTCGCCGAACACCCTGCCGACCAAGGAGGAGATCCACGACCCCGCCGCCTGGGTGGCCCGCGTCGCGCGCTGAGACGGGCGGCGGCCCGCCGAAACCCGTTCGTACGGGTGGTCCAGCCGTGCACATGGCGGGTGAAGATACGTTTCTTCATTCACCCGAACGTGGGACGGTGGTCGTACCGGTGGCGCGGGTGGCGTAGCGGGTGCCTCCTTTCTGCCACCATCTGTGAGCGCCCGGTAACAGGGTGCTCACAGATGCGCGGTCCCCCGCCGCGCCCACCGCCGTCCTGTCCCCCTCCGTCGAGGAGTCGTCGCCGTGGGCCCTCACCCCGCCGTCGCCGCGATACGCCTGGCCGTTCGCCGCACCCTCACCGACCTCGCCGCCGAGGCCGGTTCCACCTTCACCGCGCCCGTCCGGGAGCCGCGCGAGCGCACCGGCGGCGCGCCGCTGGCCGCCGCCGCGCTGCCCGCCGCCGTCGGCACCACGCTGATCGGCAACGCCCACCGCCACCCCTCCGGGCTGCCCCGCACCCCCGCCGCGCCCGGCTCGCCGCTGGTCCTGGTCGCCGTCAGCGGCGGCGCGGACTCCATGGCGCTCGCCATCGCGACCGCCTTCGAGGCCCCCAAGATCGGCCTGCGGGTCGGCGCCGTCACCGTCGACCACGGCCTGCAGCCGGGTTCCGCCGACCGCGCCGCCCAGGTCGCCGGCCGGCTGCGCGAGCTGGGCCTGGACCCGGTCGAGGCGGTCGCGGTGCGGGTCGGCCGTGACGGCGGGCCCGAGGCCGCCGCCCGGGACGCCCGCTACGCCGCGCTGGACGAGGCCGCCGAGCGGCACGCCGCGGTCGCCGTGCTGCTCGGGCACACCCGCGACGACCAGGCCGAGACCGTCCTGCTGGGCCTGGCCCGCGGCTCGGGCTCCCGCTCGCTGGCCGGCATGCCGGCCCAGAAGGGCCGCTACCGCCGCCCGCTGCTGGAGCTGGACCGGGCCGCCACCCGGCAGGCCTGCTCCGCCCAGGCGATCCAGGTCTGGGACGACCCGCACAACTGCGACCCGGCCTACACCCGCTCCCGGGTCCGCCACGAGGTGCTGCCGGTGCTGGAGAAGCACCTGGGCGGCGGCGTGGTGGAGGCGCTGGCCCGCACCGCCCGGCTGTTCCGCGACGACGCCGACGCGCTCGACCAGTGGGCCTCCCTCGCCGAGCGCGACATCCGTACGGGCGAAGGCGCCCTGGACGCCGGGAAGCTGGCCGAACTGCCCCCCGCCGTGCGCCGCCGGGTGCTGCGCCGGGCCGCGCTGCGGGCCGGCTGTCCGGGCGGGGACCTGTTCGCCCGGCACCTCGAAACGATCGACCTGCTCGTCACCGGATGGCGCGGCCAGGGGCCGCTGCACCTACCCGGGGGCGTCGAAGCGACCCGGCGGTGTGGCACGCTGGTCTTTCGGCGACAGGGCGACTGACGGGCGGGCATGCCCCGGGGGAGCCGGCCGCCGGCCATTCAGACCCCGACACGTTTGAGGACGTATCCCCGGTGGACCAGAACGACATGGGCGCTGACCTCGCGAAGGTGCTCATCAGCAAGGACGAGATCGACGCCAAGCTCCTGGAGCTGGCCGAGCGCATCGACCGGGACTACGCAGGCAAGGACCTGCTGATCGTCGGCGTCCTCAAGGGGGCCGTGATGGTCATGGCGGACCTGGCCCGCACCCTGCACTCGCAGGTGACCATGGACTGGATGGCCGTCTCCTCCTACGGGATGGGCACCAAGTCCTCCGGCGTGGTGCGGATCCTGAAGGACCTGGACACCGACATCGCCGGCCGGGACGTCCTGATCGTCGAGGACATCATCGACTCGGGCCTGACCCTGTCCTGGCTGCTCGGCAACCTGAGCTCGCGCGGCCCGGCCTCGCTGGAGGTCTGCGCGCTGCTGCGCAAGCCGGACGCGGCGAAGGTCGAGATCGACGTCAAGTACGTGGGCTTCGACATCCCCAACGAGTTCGTGGTCGGCTACGGCCTGGACTACGCGGAGAAGCTGCGCAACCTGCCGTTCATCGGCACCCTCGCCCCGCACGTCTACGGCGGCTGAGACCCGTTCGGACGACGGGCGGGAACAGGAGCCTGTTCCCGCCCGTTGGATCCGGGGGACCATAGAAGAACGCCGTATCGCCGTGCTCCCGCCACGTCGGGGTCGCACTGCGGTACGGTCCAATAAACCGCTCTTCACATGAGCAGTGACCGAATGCGCCGGCGGCCCACAGCCCCGCGGCGCCGTTGAGTGGCAGGAGGGACGGGGCGGCAACGCCCCGCATGGATGGACGTCAAGCGATACTTCCGTGCGCCGATCATGTGGATCGTGCTGGCCGTCCTCGCCGTCATCGTGCTGATGCAGGTCGTTTCGGACTCGAACGGCTACAAGACGGTGGACACCGGTCAGGTCGTCGCAGCGATCGACGCGAAGCAGGTCAAGTCGGCGCAGCTCACCACTGGTGACTCGAACACCATCAAGATCCAGCTGAAGGACGGCGCCAAGCTGCCCGCGGCCAGCTCCGGCAAGCCGCAGTCCGGCAGCAAGTTCCAGGCCTCGTACATCGGCGACCAGGGCGTCGCGATCGCCGACAAGCTGCAGGCCCAGATCAACGACAACGACCAGAGCACGCTCTCCGAGGGCTACACCGTCAGCCCGGAGAAGCAGAGCACCCTCGTCAGCCTGCTGCTGTCGATGCTGCCCATTGTGATCATCGTGCTGGTCTTCCTGTTCCTGATGAACCAGATGCAGGGCGGCGGCTCGCGCGTCATGCAGTTCGGCAAGTCCAAGGCCAAGCTGCTCACCAAGGACACCCCGAAGACCACCTTCGCCGATGTCGCTGGCGCCGACGAGGCGGTCGAGGAACTCCACGAGATCAAGGAGTTCCTGCAGGAGCCGGCCAAGTTCCAGGCGGTCGGCGCCAAGATCCCCAAGGGCGTGCTGCTCTACGGCCCGCCCGGTACCGGCAAGACCCTGCTGGCGCGCGCCGTCGCGGGCGAGGCCGGTGTGCCGTTCTACTCGATCTCGGGCTCGGACTTCGTCGAGATGTTCGTCGGCGTCGGCGCCAGCCGCGTCCGCGACCTCTTCGAGCAGGCCAAGGCGAACGCCCCGGCGATCGTCTTCGTCGACGAGATCGACGCCGTCGGCCGGCACCGCGGTGCGGGCCTCGGCGGCGGTCACGACGAGCGCGAGCAGACCCTCAACCAGCTGCTGGTCGAGATGGACGGCTTCGACGTCAAGGGCGGCGTCATCCTGATCGCCGCCACCAACCGCCCGGACATCCTGGACCCGGCGCTGCTGCGCCCGGGCCGCTTCGACCGTCAGATCGCGGTCGAGCGCCCCGACCTCCAGGGCCGTCTGGACATCCTCAAGGTGCACCAGAAGGGCAAGCCGATCGCGCCCGACGTCGACCTCTCGGCCGTCGCCAAGCGCACCCCCGGCTTCACCGGTGCCGATCTGTCGAACGTCCTGAACGAGGCGGCGCTGCTGACCGCCCGCTCGGACAAGAAGCTGATCGACAACAACATCCTGGACGAGGCGATCGACCGCGTCGTGGCGGGTCCGCAGAAGCGCACGCGGATCATGTCCGACAAGGAGAAGAAGATCACCGCGTACCACGAGGGCGGCCACGCCCTGGTGGCGGCGGCCTGCCAGTACAGCGACCCGGTGCACAAGATCACGATCCTGTCCCGCGGCCGGGCCCTCGGCTACACCATGGTGCTGCCGGACGAGGACAAGTACTCCACCACCCGCAACGAGATGCTCGACCAGCTGGCGTACATGCTGGGCGGGCGCGCGGCGGAGGAGCTGGTCTTCCACGACCCGACCACCGGTGCCTCGAACGACATCGAGAAGGCCACCGCCACCGCGCGGGCCATGGTCACCCAGTACGGCATGACCGAGCGGCTGGGCGCGATCAAGTTCGGCAGCGACAACTCGGAGCCGTTCCTGGGCCGCGAGATGGGCCACCAGCGGGACTACTCGGAGGAGGTCGCCGGGCTGGTCGACGAGGAGGTCAAGAAGCTCATCGAGGCCGCGCACAACGAGGCCTGGGAGATCCTGGTCGAGAACCGCGACGTGCTCGACAACCTGGTTCTGGAGCTCCTCGAGAAGGAGACCCTCAACAAGGAGCAGATCGCCGAGATCTTCGCCCCGATCGTCAAGCGCCCGGCCCGTCCGGCGTGGACCGGCTCCGCCCGCCGGACGCCGTCCACCCGCCCGCCGGTGCAGTCGCCCAAGGAGCTGGCGCTCACCAACGGCGCCACCGCCACCGCCGAGGCCGCCCCGGCCGACGTGGTGAAGCTCCCGCCGCTGCCGGTCGAGCCGCCCACCGAGGGCTGACCGGGAGTTCGGGTACCCGACGGAATGGATGCCGCGTCACCGGGGTTTGTACCCTGGAGGCGCGGCATCCGTGCTGTTCAACCCTTGTTCGTCAACCAGTTAGCGAGGCCCGCATGATCGACCCGGTGACGCTCGACGGTCCGCCCGCCGTCGGCACCTTCGACCAGAAGCGGGCCGAGAACGCCATCCGCGAACTGCTGCTGGCCGTGGGCGAGGACCCGGACCGCGAGGGCCTGCTGGAGACGCCGGCCCGGGTGGCCCGCGCCTACAAGGAGATATTCGCGGGCCTCTGGCAGGAGCCCGAGGACGTCCTGACCACCACCTTCGACCTCGGTCACGACGAGATGGTGCTGGTCAAGGACATCGAGCTGACCTCGGTCTGCGAGCACCACCTGGTGCCCTTCCGCGGCGTCGCGCACGTCGGGTACATCCCGTCCACCAGCGGCAAGATCACCGGCCTGTCCAAGCTGGCCCGGCTGGTCGACGTCTACGCCCGCCGCCCGCAGGTGCAGGAGCGGCTCACCAGCCAGGTCGCCGACGCGCTGATGCGGATCCTGGAGCCGCGCGGGGCGATCGTCGTGGTCGAGTGCGAGCACATGTGCATGTCGATGCGCGGCATCCGCAAGCCGGGCGCCAAGACCATCACCTCCTGCGTGCGCGGACAGCTGCGCGACCCGGCCACCCGGGCCGAGGCGATGAGCCTGATCATCGGTCGCTGACCGGGTCGCGCCCGGGCTCGTGACCGGGCTCGGGCTCGGCGTGCGGCGGGGCCGGGGTGCCCAGCGCGTTGCGGCGCGCGGGCATCCGCAGCCGCACCATCCGCCGCCAGCCGTACAGCAGGTCGTACAGGTAGAGCGCGTGCACGCCGGCCGTGACCACGGCCAGCTGCCAGCGCGGCCAGCGGAGGATCCGCGCCATCCGGGACGTCACCGCGAGGCCGACGTCCCGGTGGGTGCGGATCTCGCCGCGGGCGCTGGTCTCCAGCACGTGCCGGATGTACGGCCCGTGGCCCTCGGCGGACAGCCGCAGCAGCTCCTCGTGGCAGTAGGCGAGGTGGTTGTCCTCGTCGGCCGAGATCATCCGCATCGCCCGGCCGAGGTCCGGGTTGTCCCCGTACGCCTTGACCAGCTGGCGCATCTGCTCGGCCGCGCGCTGCTCGGTGACCCGGCTGTGGGCCAGGTAGGTGATGATCTCGCGGTCGGTCAGCGGGACCGTGGTGGTCAGCCGCTCGTGGGCGAGGCCGATGCCCTGGCGCTCCAGCAGCATGCAGTAGTCGGCCTCGGCGGGCACGTCGACCTTCGGCAGACCGCGCTTGTGGAGCAGCTGGCTGAAGATCCGGCCGTGCTTGCGCTCGTCGGCGCCGTGCCGGGCGATCTTCGGGGCGAGCACCGGGTCGCGGGTGAGTTCGGTGATCCGCTCGTTCTCCCACCCGCCCTGGTCCTCGCCGCCGGCGGCGATGCTGCAGAACAGCTGGTAGGCCTCGTCGTTCCGGTAGATCTCGTCGAAGAGCGTTCGGGTGCTGAGCATGGGGCCTCCTGCCCGGATCCGGGGGCGGCGCCGGCCGTCGTTCGGCCGGGGCGGTCGAGATACGTCCCCCCGGGGCGGCGGACACCGCGCCCGACCGGCCGGTATTCACCTGCCTGGGGGCGTCGGGGTCAGCCGAGGTGGTGGCCCATCCACTCCAGCGAGGCGGGCAGCTCGCGCACCCAGCTCTCGAAGTTGTGGCCGCCGTCGTCCAGGTACATCGACTCCGCCTGGAACTGCGGGTTGGCGGCGGCGACCTGCTGGGCCAGCTCGACGAACTGGACGGTCTGCGGGTAGTCGGACTCCTTGCGGGTGGAGACCACCAGCATCGACAGCGCCGGGGCGGGCAGGTTCTGCAGCCGCCAGGCGAGGTCGCTCTGGTCGGCCAGCGACCTGTCCCCGCCGAACAGGCTGCCGCCGGTGAACTGGTCCTCGTTGACCTTGAAGTCGGCGTGCAGTCCGCCGGCGCTGCCGAAGACGGTCGGCGAGCGCATCGCCAGCCGCAGCGCGCAGCTGCCGCCGGTCGAGTAGCCGAAGACGCCCCAGGAGGCGGGGGAGCGGCCGATCCGGTAGGCGGAGCGCAGCGCCTCGGGGACGTCCTTGGTGAACCAGGTCTCGGTGCGCGGCCCGCCGGCGACGTCCACGCACTCGGTGTTGCGCGGCGGGGTGAGGGTCGGGCGGGCCAGCACCACGATGGCCGGCTGCATCTTCCCGGCGCGCTGGAGCTCCACGGCGGTCTGGATGACCGGCAGGTCCTTCATCAGGTTGAGCGTGGTGCCGGGGTAGCCGGCGATGGCCAGCAGCACCGGGAAGCGGGTCAGGCCGAGCTTGGGGTCGAAGTACTCCGGCGGCAGGTAGACGAACATCTGGTCGGACAGTCCGGTCTCCTTTCCGGTGATCCGGACCGACTCGACCTTGCCGACCTCCTCGGGTGCCCCTCTGGGCAGGTCTCCGATCGTCTCCATGCCGCCCTCGTCGGTCGGCGCGAGCAGGGTGTCGTCGGCCGGGACGCCGCCTTTGTGGTTCTCGTTGCTGGTGAGGGCGAGCTTGGTGCCGCCGGGGCTGAGCAGGTCGTCCCATGAGGTGTAGAACCCGAAGGCGTTGTTGACGCTCAGCGCCAGCACCGCGAGCACCGAGGCCTGAGTGACGGTCAGCAGACCCACCCGGCCGAGCACCGGCAGCGGCCGCTGGCGCGCCAGCCTGGGCCAGACCCAGAGGGTGGTCAGGAGCGCCGCCGAACCCAGGGCAATCAGCGAGTTCATCAGCGCGTCGCTGGTCAGTTCCATACCGTCGGCCTTCCGGTGGGACACTGTCGGTGCAGGCTTCATCGTCTGGCGGTGCGTCAGCGCTGGCCACCGCGGCTAGGCTGTCCGGACGCCGGGAGGGCCCCGGGGCCGACGGCGCTCGGGCGCAACCGGCGCCCTAAAATGCGGCGTCCACCGTACGTAGGACGTACGCGGGGGTCCGTCGCGCCACGCGGTGAGGGGCTCCGGCGCCCACCCCTCGGCTCAATCCGCAGTGCCCTCAGGGGGCCGGTTTACCCTTCGTTGCCGGTTCCTTGGTGTGCGTATTGCCTGATGAAGGAAAAGGCATGAAGGTCCATCACAGCTCCGACCCAGGAGTGACCGGACACCCCGCCACAGCCTCTACGCTGAACCCCCATGAGCGTTCCCGTGTCCGTTGAGCCGAGCCCCGAGCAGCCGCCGCGCCGTCGCGGCCTGCAGACGCTTCGTACCCAAGCGGCCGCCGTTCCGAGGGCCTGGCTCCCCGGCGCGGTCGGCTACGCCTGTCTGCTGATCGGGTTGGTGGACATCGCCAGCGCGGTGTTCCCCAAGCTCCGGCACACCAAGATGCACACCTTCGCCGGGCAGCTGCCCGGCGGCACCACCACGCTGGCCGCCGCCGGCACCCTGATGATCGGCCTGCTGCTGGTGCTGCTCGCGCACGCGCTGCGCCGGCGCAAGCGGCGGGCCTGGCGCGCGGTGTGCGTGCTGCTGCCCATCGGCGCGGCGCTGCACCTGCTGCGCTGGCACCAGCTCGGCCCGGCGGTCATCTCGCTGGTGCTGTTCGCGGTCATGCTGATCCACCGGCGCGAGTTCTACGCCAAGGCCGACCCGCGCACCCGCTGGCGCGCCGTGGTCAACCTGGTCGTGATGGGGGTGGTCGGCGTCCTGCTCGGCCTGCTGATCGTCAGCACCCGGACCAAGTACGAGCTGGGTCACCCGGGCCTGTACCAGCGGCTGGAGCACGTCGTCTACGGGCTCTTCGGCTTCGAGGGGCCGGTGCACTACAACGCGGACCGGATCGAGGACCTAGTCGGCTACCTGCTCGGCGCGATGGGCCTGATCACCGCCCTCACCACCACCTACCTGGCGCTGCGGCCGGAGAAGCCGAAGCCGGAGCTGACCGCCGAGGACGAGGTGAAGGTCCGGGCGCTGCTGGAGCGGCACGGCGAGCGGGACTCGCTCGGCTACTTCGCGCTGCGCCGGGACAAGAGCGTGCTGTTCTCGCCCACCGGCAAGGCGGCGATCTCCTACCGGGTGGTCTCCGGCGTCATGCTCGCCTCGGGCGACCCGGTCGGCGACGTCGAGGCCTGGCCGGGCGCGATCAAGGTGTTCATGGCCGAGGCCCGCGAGCACGCCTGGGTGCCGGCCGTGATGGGCTGCAGCGAGGTCGGCGGCGAGGTCTGGACCCGCGAGGCGGGGCTGGACGCGCTGGAGCTGGGCGACGAGGCGATCGTCGACACCGCGACCTTCTCGCTGTCCGGACGGGCCATGCGCAACGTGCGCCAGATGGTCAAGCGGATCGAGCGCAACGGCTACTCCTGCCAGGTCCGCCGGGTCGCCGAGCTGACCCCGGAGGAGAAGGCGCGGATCGCCGACGCCGCGGCCCGCTGGCGCGGCACCGACACCGAGCGCGGCTTCTCGATGGCGCTCGGCCGGTTCGGCGACCCGGGTGACGACGACTGCGTGGTGGTCACCGCCCACAAGGCGCCCGAGGAGGGTGAGGGCGGCGACGACCTGAAGGCCGTGCTGCACTTCGTGCCGTGGGGCACGGACGGCATCTCGCTGGAGCTGATGCGCCGGGACCGGGCGGCCGACCCGGGCCTGAACGAGCTGCTGATCGTCGCCGCGCTGCAGGCCGTGCCGGCGATGGGCGTGCGCCGGGTGTCGCTGAACTTCGCGATGTTCCGCTCGGCGCTGGCGCGCGGTGAGCGGATCGGCGCCGGGCCGGTGCTGCGCGCCTGGCGCGGGCTGCTGGTCTTCCTGTCGCGCTGGTTCCAGATCGAGTCGCTGTACAAGTTCAACGCGAAGTTCCAGCCGGAGTGGGAGCCGCGGTTCCTGGTCTTCCCGAACAACCGCGACCTGCCCCGGATCGGCTTCGCCGCGATGCAGGCGGAGGCGTTCATCACCCTCGGCATGCCCCGCTTCGGCCGCAAGCCGCAGCGCCAGGGGCTGATGCCGGGCGCCACCCGCCCGGAGGTCTCCGAGGCCGCCTAGAGAGGCCGCCCAGAGCGGTACGGCAGCCTTGCCGGCCCCCGTCGAGGAGCGTCCTCGGCGGGGGCCGGCCGTTTCCCGGGGGTGGGGGCCGGGTGGCTGCGGGGGGTGGTCGGATAATGGGGGTATGAGCAATTCGGTGCCCTTCTCGCTGCCGCCCGGACTGCCGCGGCTCGACCGCTGCGCCGTCATGGGCGTGGTCAACGTGACCCCCGACTCCTTCTCGGACGGCGGGCTGTGGCACGACCCCGCCAAGGCGATCGCGCACGGGCTCGCGCTGCGCGCCCGGGGCGCCGACCTGGTCGACGTCGGCGGCGAGTCCACCCGCCCCGGCTCGCAGCGCGTCCCCGAGGAGGAGGAGCTGCGCCGGGTCGTCCCGGTGGTGCGCGAGCTGGCCGCCGCCGGGGTGGCGGTCTCCGTCGACACCATGCGCGCCTCGGTGGCCGAGCAGGCCGTCGCGGCCGGCGCGCTGGTCGTCAACGACGTCTCCGGCGGCCTGGCCGACCCGGCGATGGCCCGGGTGGTGGCCGAGACCGGCGCGCCGTTCGTGGTGATGCACTGGCGCGGGCAGTCCGCCGACATGGACCGGCTGGCCGTCTACGGCGACGTGGTCGCCGACGTGGTCGCCGAGCTCACCGCCCGGGTCGACGCGCTGCTCGCCGCCGGGGTCAAGGAGGACCAGCTGATCCTCGACCCGGGGCTGGGCTTCGCCAAGACCTCCGAGCACAACTGGGCGCTGCTCGGCCGGCTCGACGCGCTCACCGGGCTCGGCCGGCCCGTCCTGGTGGCCGCATCGCGCAAGCGGTTCCTGGGTACGCTGCTCGCCGACCCGGAAACCGGGGAACTGCGCCCGGCCCGGGAGCGCGACGACGCGACCGCCGCGGTGTCGGTGCTGTCGGCGCGGGCCGGGGCCTGGGCGGTGCGGGTGCACGACGTGTCCGGCACGGCGGACGCCGTCCGGGTGGTCGCGGCCTGGCAGCGCGCGGCCCGGCAGGGGTGAGCGGTTGGCGAAGACGGGAGGGTCATGGCGGGTGACGGCAGGTTGAGCGGGGAGACGGCGGGCCGACGGGCCGGCGGAGCGGACCGGGAGGCGGTCCTGGCCGCCAACCGGGCGCTCTACGAGGCGCTGGAGAACGGCGACCTCGCGGCGGTCGAGGACGCCTGGCTGGGCGCCGGCGAGGCGGACGACAAGGGGGGCGTGGTCTGCGTCCACCCGGGATGGCCGGTGCTGCGCGGACGGGCCCAGGTGACCCGCTCGTACATGCTGATCATGGCGAACACCGAGTACATCCAGTTCATCCTCACCGACGAGGAGGCGGAGGTGCACGGCGATGTGGCCCTTGTCACGTGTACCGAGAACATCCTTTCCGGCGGGGAGGCCGAGCAGGAGGGCGAGCTCGGGCCGCTGGTCGGCGGAAAGGTCGTGTCGACCAATCTCTTCCGACGCACCCCGGTCGGGTGGAAACTGTGGTCGCACCACGGTTCACCCGTTCTGACCAGCACCGACGAGGACGACGAGGACTGATTCCGGACCCGGGTGGGAAATCCCGGGAAAACGTCGCCGGGCGGTGGCCGGGGAATTCCCGACTGGTCACCGAACGTTCACGTCAATCGCCATTCCGGTGCGCGTGGCGACGGTTCGTGCCGGGTAGGACGGTCAGGTGTTGTCGGCGCGCGCGGGTAGATTCGAAATCATCAGCGGCGGGCGCGACGCCCGTCTCCGCCCTTCCCGCCCCCCTCGTCCGGGGCGGGGCCCGTCCGACTGGGAGCAGTGATTCGTTTGCTGGACCGCGTCACCCTGCGGGGCCTGCGCGCCCGCGGCCACCACGGCGTCTTCGAACGTGAGCGGGCCGAGGGGCAGACCTTCGTGGTGGACCTGGTGCTGTACCTGGACACCCGCCCCGCCGCCGCCGGCGACGATCTGACCCGCACGGCGCACTACGGCATCGTGGCCGAGGAGGTCACCGCGATCATCGCCGGTGAGCCGGTCGAGCTGATCGAGACCCTGGCCCAGCGGATCGCGGACCAGTGCCTGAAGCACGAGCCGGTGGAGGAGGTCGAGGTGACCGTCCACAAGCCGGACGCCCCGATCACCGTGCCGTTCGACGACGTGACCGTGACCATCCACCGGACCCGCGGGTGACCCGCACCGTCCGGCCGGTGCCCGCCGCAGGGCCCGTCAAAGCCATAGGGGAAGTCCGATGACCACAAGTGACCCGACCGCCGCGCCGAGCGCCTTCGACCTGGAGCAGCGGGTGGACTCGGTCGACACCACCCTGCACAGCCAGCGCTTCGCCGTGGTCGCCCTCGGCTCCAACCTCGGCAACCGCCTGGACACCCTGCAGGGGGCCGTGGACGCCCTCGCGGACACGCCCGGGCTCAAGGTCAAGGCCGTCTCCGCGGTGTACGAGACGGACGCCGTGGGCGGCCCCGCCGACCAGCCCGCCTACTACAACGCGGTGGTCGTGCTCCGCACCTCGCTGCCGCCGCGCGACCTGCTGGAGCGCGGCAACGCGATCGAGGACGCCTTCGGCCGGGTCCGCACCGTCCACTGGGGCCCGCGCACGCTGGACGTCGACATCCTGGCCTACGAGGGCGTCGTCAGCGAGGACCCGCAGCTGCTGCTGCCGCACCCGCGCTCGCACGAGCGGGCCTTCGTGCTCGCCCCGTGGCTGGACGCCCAGCCGGACGCCGAGCTGCCCGGGCACGGACCGGTGGCCGAGCTGCTGGCGGCGCTCGGCGGCCCGGAGGCCCAGGGCGTCCGGCGGCGCGAGGACATCCGGCTGACCCTGCCGGAGTAGCCGCGGCCGGACCGCGTCCGCCCGATCCGCGCAGGCCGGGGAACTCGCGCGGGGCCGTCGGCCGTAGGCATGGGTGTCCGCCCCGGTCCGGGACCCCCCGGGCCGGGGCCCGGTACGGTGGCCTGACGCCGCCGTACCCGCCGTCCGGGAAAGGACCTCGTCCGAGTGAAGCCACTTCGCCTCCGTCTGCTGATCGGCATCACCGCCGCCGCGACGGCGCTGTCCTGGGCCGGCGCCAAGCTGTGGGCCTCCCTGGACACGCTGCCCGCGGTGCCGGGAGCGGCGCCGGTGGTGCTGGCCGCGGTGGCGGTGATCCTGCTCGCGACCGCGCTCTCGCTGCGCTCGCGGCTGAAGGCGGCGCGCGAGCGGCAGCCCGGGGCGAAGCGGGTGGACCCGCTGGGCGCGGCCCGGGCGGTGGTGCTCGGGCAGGCCAGCGCCCTGGTCTCGGCGGTGGTCACCGGCGTCTACGCGGGGGCCGGGATCTATCTGCTGGGCGAGCTGGACGTGCCGGCCCGCAAGGACCAGGCGATCACCGCGGGCTTCGCCGTGCTGGCCGGCGCGGCCGTGATCGCGGCGGCGCTCTGGCTGCAGCACATCTGCCGGCTGCCGGAGAACCACGACGACCCGGGCGGCCACGGCCCGGCGGCCACCCACCGCTGACCAGCGCTTTTCCGGTGATCTTGAGTGATTTTCCGGGTGCGTCCGGTAAAGCCGGCGCGCTGTCAAGGGCCGAACCGGACCCTGGGCTGACACGGCCCCAATTCGCACGCTAGTTTCTTGAGCATGTCTCGCGGACGCCACCGTCATTCCTCCGTCCTCGGCCGGGTCTTTCCCCCCACCGCCGCCGGCGTGCTCATCGTCGCCGCACTGGGGGCGCTGCTTTTCAGTCAGGACACCGTGCTGGTCCGCTCGGTGGGCGCGGCCGCGGTGCTCGCCACCCTCGGGTTCGCCGTCCTGCTGCGCCAGCGCGACCGGGCCGCGCGGGCGGCGGCCGAGGCCTCCGCCGCGCAGCGGCTGCGGGCCGAGGAGCGGTTCGAGGAGCAGCTCGCCGAGGCCGAGTACGCGGCCGAGGTGGCCGAGGAGCGGGCGACCCGGTTCGGGCGCCGGCTGACCGCCGAGAAGTCCCGGCTGGCGAAGGCCGAGACGGAGATCGCCCGGCTGCTCAAGGAGCGGGCCGTGACGGTCGCCGAGCAGGCGCTCAAGGAGGCCGAGGCGGCCCAGCGGGCGCTCGCCGCGAGCCGGCCCCGGTACCCGGCCAGCCCGGCCGCCTACGTCCGCGCCGCCGCCGTGCTGCGGCAGCTGGAGCGGCGGGCGGCGCAGCAGGAGGCGCAGCGGGAGCGGGACGCCCGGCGGGAGGCGGAGCACGCGGCGGGCGCGGAGGTCGCGCTGCGCGCGCGGACGGCGCCCGCGACGACGTCCGCGCCGGCGCCCCAGCGGGTCACGCCGGCCGTTCCGGCTCCGGCCGCGCCGTCGGTGCCCGAGCCCGGGACGGCGCCCTCCGCGCCCTCCGCGGCCGCTCCGGCGGCCCCGGCCCGGCCGGTGCTGACGGCGACCGTCGGCCAGCTCGGCGGGGCGCCCGCCGCGTCCACCGCCGCCGCCGCGCAGCCCGTGCGCCCGGCCGAGCGGCAGCGTCCGCGCCCGGCGGCCTCCCCGGCCCCGCGCCCGCAGGGCTTCAGCTTCTTCGGCCGCGGCTCCGGCGCGGCGGTCCGCGCGGCGGCTCCGGCGCCGGCCGTGCGCAGCGTCGCGGAGCTCGGTGAGCGGGCGGACCTGGCGGACGTGGTCGGTGACGAGGCGGTCGCGGCCCAGGCGCTGGAGCAGGCGGCCGAGCAGACGGTCGCGCAGGCGGCGGGCCCGGAGGCGGAGACCCAGGTGCTGCCGCAGGTCGGCGAGGACGGCACCGAGGTGGTCGATCTGACCCCGCACGACGAGACCGAGCAGATCGAGGTCCCCGAGCTGCGCGCCTCGCGGTAGCGACGGACGAGCGGCGCGGCGTGGACGGAGACGTCGGCGCCGCGCCGTTCCCGTGTGCGACGCCCGGCGCCGGAAACGGCGCGGCGCCCGCCCCGCCGGGTGGCGGGACGGGCGCCGGACGGCCCGCGGGTGCGGGAGCGTCAGATCTGCACGCCGAAGTCCTGGGCGATGCCGGCCAGGCCGGAGGCGTAGCCCTGGCCGACCGCGCGGAACTTCCACTCGGCGCCGTTGCGGTAGAGCTCGCCGAAGATCATGGCGGTCTCGGTGGCGGCGTCCTCGGAGAGGTCGTAGCGGGCGATCTCGGCGCCACCGGCGGAGTTCACCACGCGGATGTAGGCGTTGCGGACCTGGCCGAAGTTCTGCGACCGGGTGACGGCGTCGTAGATCGAGACCGGGAAGGTGATCCGGGCGGCCTCGGCCGGCAGCGAGGCGAGGTTGACGTTGATCGCCTCGTCGTCGCCGGCGCCCTCGCCGGTGCGGTTGTCACCGGTGTGGACGACCGTGTTGTCCGGGGTGCTGGTGTTGTTGAAGAAGACGAAGTGGCTGTTGGACAGCACCTTTCCGTCCGCGTTCAGCACGATCGCGCTGGCGTCCAGGTCGAACTCGGCACCGGTCGTGGTGCGGACGTCCCAGCCGAGGCCGACGGTGACCGCGGTCAGGCCGGGGGCCTCCTTGGTCAGCGAGACGTTGCCACCCTTGGAGAGGCTCACTGGCATGGTGTGTGCAGTCCCTTCGATTTGCTTGTTGCCGGGGATAACGCGGGAACCGCTGGAGATGGTTCCGCGCGGCCGGGCCTTTTCCGCCCGTTGGCAAGGCTTTGGGTATTCCCGCGTCAGATCCGCCGGAACCGGCCCTGGAGCTCCCAGATCGCCGGATTGTCGGCGAGGTCCGGGTGCATGTCGAAGAGGTCGGCCAGGGTGTCCTGGAGGAAGTCGCGGGCCTCGCGGCGCAGATCGCCGTGGCGCACCACCGCGGGCGGCTCGTCGGGCAGCCAGGTGGCGCTGATCTCGACCCAGTTGAAGCGGCGGGCGAACCGCAGCAGCTCGGTGTTCTGGGTGAAGTCGAGGTCGGCGGTCTGCACCCGGGCCGCGCGGCCGCCGGCCGGGTCGCGGTCGAGTTCCTCGACGATGTCGCACAGGGCCCAGGCGAAGTCCAGCACCGGGACCCATCCCCAGGCCGTGGACAGGTCCGCGCCCTCGGCGTCGAGGTAGACGTCGCCGCAGAACAGGTCGTACCGCAGCTCCCGCACGCCCGCGCTCCGGTAGTCGGTCTGCGGGGGGTCGGGGAAGCGGTTGGAGAGGGAGTAGCCGAGCTCGATCACATGGACATTGTCGGGGCTGTGGTCCTGGCCGGATAACCGGGTGACCGGCGTGGTCCGGCTTGGGATGATGGACGCATGCCCGAGCCCATCCGCGTACGGGGGTCGGTGGTCGTCCCCGACACCGAGCTCGTCTGGCGCTTCTCGCGTTCCTCCGGCCCCGGTGGCCAGCACGTCAACACCTCCGACACCCAGGTCGAGCTCCGCTACGACCTGGCGGCCTCCGCCGCGCTGCCCGAGGTGTGGAAGCAGCGCGCCCTGGAGCGGCTGGCGGGCCGGCTGGTGGACGGCCGGGTGCTGGTGGTCCGGGCCTCCGAGCACCGCTCGCAGTGGCGCAACCGGGAGGTCGCCGCGGCCCGGCTGGCCTCGCTGCTCGGCGAGGCGACCGCGCCGCCGCCGAAGGCGCGCCGGGCGACCAGGCCGAGCCGGGGCATGGTCGAGCGGCGGCTCAGCAACAAGCGGCACCGCTCCGACCTGAAGCAGGGGCGGCGTTCCCCGCGCGGCGAGCAGTAGGACCCGGCTCAGCCCAGGGTGCGGTAGCCGCCGCGGAAGTACAGCAGCGGGCGGCCGCCCGGGTCGGGAACCACGGCCTCCAGGACGCGGCCGAGCAGCAGGGTGTG
Organism: Kitasatospora sp. NPDC097605; assembly: GCF_040302725.1. Taxonomy (NCBI): domain Bacteria; kingdom Bacillati; phylum Actinomycetota; class Actinomycetes; order Kitasatosporales; family Streptomycetaceae; genus Kitasatospora; species Kitasatospora sp. NPDC097605. Next base: position 70,129 of record NZ_JBEOSF010000041.1, read on the forward strand.
GTCACCGGCGGCTATCCGCTGCTCGGTGCGGCACTCCACGGTGGCGAGCGCGCCGTCGATCAGCGGGGCTCCGCTGTGCGGGCCGCGGTGGTGGGCGGCGTCGGCGAACAGCAGCCGGTCGCTGAGCCGGCCCTTCATCGCGAACCGCGAGCCGAGCGCCTTCTGGCCCTCCGACAGCAGGGAGACCGCCCAGGTGTCGGCCCGGGAGAGCACCTCGTCCATCCGGGAGTCCTCCCGGACGGAGATCAGGACCAGCGGCGGTTCCAGCGACACCGAGAGGAAGGACGTGGCCGTCATGCCGACGTCCTCGCCGTCGTCCGGGTCGTGGACGGTCACCAGGCTCACACCGGAGGCGAGCTGGGAGAGCGCGGCCCGGAACTCGTCGGGGGTCGCTTGGGAGGCAGCTTCGGGCTGCGGGGACGGGTACACGTACCGCACGGTAGCCCCCGACCGGGGAAAACGGCATCGGGCCCTGGTCGTAGGACCAGCGGCGCAGCGCCGTTCGGACCACCGGGGCGGGGGAAAGGTTACGGTCCGCGCCCGGTCTCACCCCCAGGAGTGAAGGGGAGGGCCTGCCCGGCGGTCAGCCGGCTACAGCGCGCGGCCAATGCGACCGACCACGGGAAATGTTCCGATGGGCGGTGATGTCCCGGTATGGGACGGATGAACTGATTAAGGGCGCATTAGTGTTGTGTGATTTAAGTCACAAGTGCTGACCTATTGCTGACCGAGCGTGCCGAACGCTGTGCTCCCTGTGATTCAGTTCTTCTGGCAATCGGACGATAACCAATCAAGACCTATCCGAAGCAGCCGGGGAGCCCCCGCATGGAAGCCGAGTCGGAGCCGTACGTCCGTCTCGCGACCCTCCGCACCTTGCACCGGGTCGTGGCGGACCTCAACGCTGCCCGCAGCCTGGCGGGCACGCTGCAGGCCGTGGTCGAGGGCGCGGTGCACGGGCTCGGATTCGACGCCGCCGCGGTCAGCCTGGTGCGGCCGGACGGGGACCTCGTGGTGGCGGCCGTCTGGGAGCTGGAGGAGAGCGCCATGGGCGGCCCCTCCGTCCTGCTCGGCCAGGTCGGCTCCCGCGAGTCCTGGGACCGGCTGCTCGGCGTCAGCGACCACTGGGGCACCCTGCGCTTCCTCCCCTACGATCGCGGCTGGGCGGTCGCCAGCGACATCCCACGCTGGATCGGGGACGGTCCGATGCCCGTCTACGCCAACGACTGGCACCCCGCCGACGGCCTGCTCGCCCCGATGTACAGCGCCGGCGGCGACCTGCTCGGCGTCCTCTCGGTGGACCGCCCGCGCAGCGGCAAGCGCCCCGGCGCCTGGACCCGCGAGGCCCTGGAGATGTTCTCCCTCCAAGCCTCCATCGCGATCGGCAACGCCCGGCTGCGCGCCGAGATGCAACGCGCGCTGGCCCGCCTGGAGAAGGAGCAGCAGGCGCTGCGGGCCAGCGAGGAGAGCTTCCGCCAGGCCTTCGAGTACGCCCCCAGCGGGATGGCCATCACCGAGCTGCACGGCGCCGGCCGCGGCCAGCTGACCCGGGTCAACGACGCGCTCTGTCGTCTGCTCGGCCGCCCCCGGGCGGTGCTGCGCCAGCAGAGCTTCGCCGACCTCGTCCACCCGGACGACCGGGCGCTGCTGGAGCGCACCAGCGCCGAGAGCGGCCGGGCGGAACTGCGGCTCTCCCGCCGGGACGGCGGCTACCAGTGGGTCTGCCTGCGGAACTCGATCGTGGCCGACGCCGCCGAGGGCCCGAGCTTCCTGCTCACCCACGTCGAGGACATCGAGGACCGCAAGCGGCACGAGCTCCAGCTCGCCCACCGGGCCAGCCACGACGCGCTCACCGGTCTGCCGAACGGCGCCGAGCTCAAGGCCCGGCTGGGGCGCCGGCTCTGCGGGCAGCCGCAGACGGCCGTCGCCGCCGGGCACCAGGGCGGGCCCGCCGACGGCGGCCACGGCGGCACCGGGTACGGGAGCGAGGGGTACGGCGCCGCCGGCTACCCCGAGAGCCTGTTCGGCGACTCCTACCGTCCCGGCGGCTACGAAGGCGCGGAGCCGGCGCACGGCCACGGCCTGCCGGACGGGTACCCGGCGCCCGCCGCCGCCGACGGCGCGCCGGCCGGGGCGAACGGTTTCGGCGAGCACGTGCACGCGGTGGTGCCGGCCGACCACGGCCCGGGCGGGGAGCCGTGGTCCGGCCCGTTCCGCTCGGGCGCCGCGGCGGCCGCCGTCGACAAAGGGCTCGCGGTGCTCTTCTGCGACCTCGACGGCTTCAAGTCGATCAACGACCGGTTCGGCCACAACGCCGGTGACGCCGTCCTGGTCGAGGTCGCCCGCCGGCTCAGCGCGGCCGTCCGCGACGGCGACACGGTGGCCCGGCTCGGCGGCGACGAGTTCGTGGTGCTCGCCGACGGCATCGGCCGCGACGAGGCGAAGGACCTCTCCCACCGGCTGCGCAACGCGATCATCCCGCCGATGCGGATCGACGGGCGGGCGATGCGGGTCGGCGTGAGCCTCGGCGTCGGCTGGGCCGGCTGCGGGATGAGCATCGAGGAGGTCCTGCACATCGCGGACGAGCGGATGTACGACGAGAAGCGGGCGCGCGGCGGCGCGGTGCGCGGGGCCCGCGGCGAGCGCTCGCACCGGCGGGCCGGCTAACCGGCCCCGGGCGGGGTCCGGGCCCGGGTTACCCGCCGGTTGTCAAGGGGTCTTTTCGGAGCGTGCGCGGCTGCAGGTAGGGTTCCGGGGTACGAGCGACCACGACCAGCGCCCGGCGGCACGGCAGCCCGGCGGCGCGACCGCGATGGGGGAGTTGACCACCGTGACCACCGCCGGCAGCAGCGGAGCGCCCCAGGGCCCGGAGGACGGCGCCCCGCAGGACGACGATCCCTTCGGCTACCTCTACCGTCCGGCCGACGGCGGCTCAGGTCAGCAGGCCGAGCCGCAGCAGGGCGTGCCGCGCACGCCCTACAGCCGTCCGATGGAAGTCGGCCGCGCCCAGTACGGCCAGCAGCCGAGGCCCCAGCAGCCCTACCCGCCGCAGCCGGGCTACCCGCAGGCCCAGCCGCAGCAGCCCTACCCGCCGCAGGCCGAGTTCGCGGCCGCTCCGACCCAGCAGACCACCCGCTACGCCGAGCACTCCCGCCCGCAGCCGGGCGAGGAGCGGCCGCCGAGCGGCGGCCGGGGCAAGGGCGCGGTGATCGGCGCGGTGGCCGTGGTCGCGGCGATCGCGATCGGCGCCGGCATCGCGCTGTCCACCGGCGGGGACCCGGACAAGGACACGGACAAGGACGCCAAGGGCGGCACCACCACGGCGAGCGCCCCGGCCACCCCGGGCGCCACCACGGGCGCCGACCCGACGAGCGCCGCCGCGTCGGCCACCCCCTCGGCGACCGGCTCCGGCGGGCTGGGCCCGGTGGACGCCAGCCAGCTCCAGGGGCAGAACGCGCCGTCGGCGAACACCGTCAAGGGCGCCAAGTCGGCCGACGGCAGCTACCTGACGCTCAACCCGGGAGGGTCGGTCACCTGGACCGGCGACCTGGCGGCGGCCGGCACCTACAAGTTCACCGTGCACTACAACAACCCGGGCGCCGACGTGCGGGCGACCATGGCGGTCAACGGCAAGGACTGGCCGAGCGGCGCGAACATGAGGAACTACTCGCCGGGCAAGGAGCCCGCCTCCTCCTGGTTCAACACCTACATAACCCCGCCGATGCAGGCGGGCACGAACACCGTCGTGATCACGCTGCCGCCGGGCAGCGGCACGATCCTGATCGACCAGGTGCTGCTGGAGGCGACGGCCGGGTAGGTCCTCTCCTTCGGATCCCGCAGCACGACGGCCGCCCGTTCCCCGAGGGGAGCGGGCGGCCGTGTCGTGGGCGGGCCGCGGGTCAGGCGGCCGCGATCGGGGCGAAGCGCTCGCCGCCGGTGATCCACTCGCCGCGGCGCATCACGGCGACCAGGTCGTAGGTCGTGGAGTCGAGGACGGCGAGGTCGGCGAGCTTGCCGGGCTCCAGGCTGCCGATCCGGTCGGCGAGGCCGAGCAGCCGGGCCGGAACGGTGGAGAGCGACTCGACGGCCTGGCCCAGGCCGAGGCCGTTGACCGTCACCGAGCGCTTGAACGCCACGTCCAGGGTGAGCGTGGAGCCGGCGATCGCGCCGCCCTCGACCAGCCGGGCGACGCCGTCCTTGACCTCGACCTGGAGCGGGCCGAGCGGGTAGAGGCCGTCGCCCATGCCGGCCGCGCCCATGGCGTCGGTGATCAGGGCGACCCGGGAGGCGCCGGCGGTGCCGTAGGCGAGGTCGAGCACGGACGGGTGCAGGTGGACGCCGTCGTTGATCAGCTCGACGGTGACCCGCTCGTCCTCCAGCAGCGCCACGATCGGGCCGGGCGCGCGGTGGGCGATGCCGGGCATGGCGTTGAACAGGTGGGTGGCGACGGTGGCGCCGGCCTCGATGGCCTCCAGCGTCTTGGCGTAGTCCGAGTCGGTGTGGCCGACGGCGGCGATCACGCCGAGGTCGGCGAGCATCCGCACCGAGTCGAGGCCGCCGGGCAGCTCGGGCGCCAGGGTGACCATCCTGGCGTGGCCGCGGGCGGCGTCGACCAGCTTGCGCACCAGCGCCGGGTCGGGGTCGCGCAGCAGGTCCGGGCGGTGGGCGCCGCAGCGGTTGTGCGAGATGAACGGGCCCTCGAAGTGGATGCCGGCGAGCACGCCGTCCTCGACCAGCTCGGAGAGCACCGCCGCCTGGCGGGCCAGGTCGTCGATCTCGCCGGTGACGGTGGAGGCGACCGTGGTGGTGGTGCCGTGTTCGAGGTGGGTGCGGGCGACCTGGAGGGCCTCCTCGGCGATGCCGGAGGAGTAGGACGCGCCACCGCCGCCGTGCACGTGCAGATCGACGAAGCCGGGGACGACGGTGTACCCGGTGAGGTCGAGGTCGCCCGGCGTGGCGGAGCCGCCGAGACCGGCGATCCGGTCGCCCTCGACGGCGAGGCGGTCGCCCTCGACGACGCCTCCGGGCAGGACCAGCCGGGCGCCGGTCAGTGCGAGTCGGTCCGCGGTCACGCGGTCACCTCCATGGAGAGCAGATCCCAGGCGAGCAGGCCCGCGCCCAGTGACGCGGCGGTGTCTTTGAGCATGGCCGGTACGACCTCGGGGGGCATCTGGAAGGTCAGCCGCTCGGTGACCGCCGCCCGCAGCGGGGTGAAGAGGGTGTCCCCGGCCTCGGCCAGCCCGCCGCCGACGATGACCCGGGACGGGTCGAGCAGGCTCTGGGCGAGGACGATGCCGTCGGCCAGGGCCTCCACCGCACCCTGCCAGACCGCGAGCGCGCGCGGGTCCCCGGCGTCCACCGCGACGGCGCAGGATGCCGCGTCGGCGTCGGGGTCGCCCACGGCCTCGGCCCAGGCGCGGGAGACGGCGGAGGCGGAGGCGAGGGTCTCCAGGCAGCCGCGGGCGCCGCAGCCGCACTGCGGGCCGCCGGGGCGGACCACCACGTGGCCGATCTCGCCGCCGTAGCCGTGGGCGCCGCCCTCGATCCGGCCGTCGATGCCGATGGCGCCGGCGATGCCGGTGCCGAGGGCGATGAACAGGAAGCGCCCCACGCCCCGGCCGCCGCCGAGCCGGCCCTCCGCGAGGCCGCCGGTGCGCACGTCATGGCCGAGGGCGACCGGCATCACGCCGCCGTCCGGGCCGGCCAGGCGCTCGCCCAGCAGCTTGCGCAGCGGCAGGTCCCGCCAGCCGAGGTTGGCGGAGAAGACCGCGATGCCCTGCTTCTCGTCGATCGTCCCCGGGACGGCGACACCCGCCGCAAGGGGCGCGGCGCCGAAACGGCTGCGGCCTTCGTCCGCCAGATCGGCGGCGAAGTCGAGGATGGCGGTGACCACGGCGTCCGTGCCGTGCTCCCGCCCGGTCGGGCGACGTGCTTCGAACAGCACGGAGCCGTCCTGGGCGAGCAGCGCGGCCTTCATGCCGGTGCCCCCCACATCGAGTGCGATGACGTGCTTCACGAGGGACAGTTTCCCTTGACCAGGTCTAAGAGGTCTAGTCCAGTTGTCGGATTGGTCTGGTCCAACGGGGTGAGCTTTGTCGCAGAAGCGTGTGGTGTGCGGCACTTTGCGCGAGCTCCTCGACGGACCCCCGCGCGGGGGCGGGGACGGGATCGGCAGGTCGGACCGGCGGAATCCGTTGCGCGCTGCGCAATGACTCCCGCACTTCGATAACTACCCGGCGTTCGGGCCCCGAAGGTGTGGACCACCGCACGCCCGGTTTGGCACCCTTGCGGCCTTCCCCGGCCGGATCCGTCCCCCTCCGATCCGGTTCGTTCCACCCCAGGATCCCCCTCGAAGGCGGTACCCGCGTTGGACAGACGCGCCCAGGCCCCCACCCGGTTGTTCGGCGTCGCGCTGGCCGGAGCCCTGGCCGGAGCACTGGTGCTCACCGGCTGCGGCGGCCAGGACGACGGCCCCGTCACCCTCAGGCTGGTCGCGGCCGACTACGGCGAGAGCGCCGACACCAGCTCCAAGCTGTACTGGGACGACGTCGCCCGCCGCTTCGAGGCCGCCAACCCGGGCATCAAGGTGAACGTCGAGGTGGCGAGCTGGACCGACATCGGCAAGCGGGTCGACGAGCTGGTGCGCAGCGGCAAGTCGCCCGACCTGGTGCAGACCGGCGGTTACGCCGACCACGCCGCCGCCGACCGGCTGTACCCCGCCGCGGACGTGCTCTCCGTGGAGACCCAGGCCAACATCATGGAGACGTTCTCGCACGCCGGGCAGGTGCTCGGCACTCCGTACGGCATCCCCTTCGTCTCCTCCTCCCGGGTGCTCTTCTACAACAAGGCGGTCTTCCAGAAGGCCGGCATCACCCAGCCGCCGGCCACCTGGAACGAGCTCAAGGCGGCCGCCGAGAAGATCAAGGCCAAGGTCCCCGGCGTGGTCCCGTACGGACTGCCGCTCGGGCCCGAGGAGGCGCCGGCCGAGTCGATGCTCTGGACGCTGAGCGGTGGTGGCAGCCTCTCCGACGACGTCGGCAACTACACCATCGACAGCCCCCAGAACCAGGCCACCTTCAACTGGCTGAAGACCAATCTGGTCACCACCGGTCTGACCTACCCCGAGCCCGGCAAGATGAACCGCACCCCGGTGTTCAGCGACTTCGCGGCCGGCAAGGTGGCGATGCTCAACGGGCACCCGACGCTGCTGCGGATGGCCGCCAACGGCAAGATCGACTTCGGGACGGCGCCGATCCCGAAGAAGGACGGCCTGGCGAAGACCGGCAGCCTCGGCGTGGCCGACTGGATGATGGCGTTCAAGGCCAACGGGCACCGCAACGAGATCCGCAGCTTCCTCTCCTTCGTCTACACCAAGGAGAACCAGCTCAAGTTCGACGAGACCTACAACCTGCTGCCGGTCACCCAGGACGCCTTCGACGCGATGACCAAGGACCCCAAGCACGAGGACCTCAAGCAGTTCGCGGTCGGTCTGGGCAACGCGAGCTTCTACCCGTTCGGCGACCCGGCCTGGGTGGAGGTCTCCAACCGGATCAAGGCCGGCATCGGGCCGGCGGCGACCGGCGACGCCAAGCCGGTGCTGGAGGAACTGCAGCAGACGGCGGTCAAGGAGGCGGCCCGGCTCCGCAAGTGAGGCCGGGCCGGGCGGCGCGGGCGCCGGACGGCGTCCGGGGGCGCGTCAGTAGGTGATCGTGTAGACCTTGCGGAGCGTCTCGTGGACGGTCCAGGTGGTGCGGTCGCCCGCCCGCAGCACCCCGCAGTCGCCCGGGCCGAGCTCCAGCGTCGGGCCGCCGTCGACCACGACGGTGGCCCGGCCGCTCAGCACCACGAACACCTCGTCCGCCTCGACGTCGGTGGCCACGCCCGGGGTGATCTGCCAGACGCCGGTCTCCCCGGTGGCGGACCCGGTGAGCACCAGGCCGGACACCTCGGGGGCGCCGGAGACGATCTGCGCCGGGTCGAGCGGATCGGGAACGAGCTCCGCGGTCGGGACGTGCAGGGCGAAGGCGGGGGTCGGCATGCTGGTCATGGGGTCGACGCTAGCCGCCGGGCCGGGGCCGCACAGGACGCAGGGTGTGTCGGGTCCGCGAGGGAGAATGACACTCCGTAGTGATGGACGGAGGTGGGCCCGGATGGGCGCGGACGACGAGACGGCACCGCAACCGGACGCGCCCGGTGCCCTGGACGAGCGGGACCGGGCGGTACTGGAACTGGAGGGCCGCTCCTGGCGGACGGCCGGCGCCAAGGAACGCGCCGTCCGGGAGGAGCTGGGGCTCTCCAGCACCCGGTACTACCAGCTGCTGAACGCGCTGCTGGACCGGCCCGAGGCCCTGGCGCACGCCCCGGTCCTGGTCAACCGGCTGCGCCGGGTCCGCGACGCCCGCCGGGCGGCCCGGTAGCGAGGGCCGCGCGGGCCCGACGGGTGACCCCCGGCCGGGGTGGGTACGGTGCCAGGCATGGGCCTTGCCGACATGACGCGACCACTGACGGATGCCGGGCGCGCGGGGCTGGCGGCGCTGCTCGCCGCGCCGCACGACGCCGTGATCGCCCTCGACTTCGACGGGACGCTCGCACCGATCGTCCCCGATCCGAGCCAGGCCCGGGCGCACCCGGGCGTGGTGCCCGCGCTGCGCGCGCTGGCGCCGCACGTCGGCACGGTCGCGGTGGTGACCGGCCGCCCGGCCGAGCTGGCCGTGGAGTACGGCGGGCTCGCCGGGCTCGCCGGGGTGGTGGTGCTCGGGCACTACGGCGCGGAGCGCTGGGAGGACGGCGAGCTGACCGCGCCGCCGCCGCACCCGGGGGTGGCCGCGGTGCGCGAGCGGCTGCCGCGGCTGCTGGCGGAGCTCGGCGCGCCGGAGGGCACCTCGGTGGAGGACAAGGGCCGCTCGGTGGCCGTGCACACCCGGCGCGCCGCCGGGCCGGCCGCCGCGTTCGAGCTGCTGCGGGCGCCGCTGGAGGCGCTGGCGGGCGAGCACGGGCTGGTGGTGGAGCCGGGCCGGCTGGTGCTGGAGCTGCGGCCGCCGGGGGTGGACAAGGGGGCGGCGCTGACCGGGCTGCTGCGCGAGCGCGGCGCCCGCGCGGCGCTCTACGCGGGCGACGACCTCGGGGACGTCCCGGCCTTCGCGGCGGTGGAGAAGCTGCGCGGGGAGGGCCTGGCCGGGCTGCTGGTGTGCAGCGGCGCGGTGGGCGAGGTGCCGGACGCGCCGGTGCGCGAGCTCGCCGACCGGGCGGACCTGGTGGTCCCGGGCCCGGCCGGCGTGGTGGAACTGCTCGGCGCGCTGGGGGAGGAGCTCAGGCACGCCCCAGGGCGTTGAGCTGGTCCAGGAACCACTGCTGGGGCGGCAGCGCCGTCGCGGCGGCGGCCAGCCGCTTGGTGCGGTCGGCGCGCTCGTCGGCCGGCATGGTGAGCCCGGCGTGCAGTGCCTCGGCGGTGGCCACGATGTCGTACGGGTTGACGCTCAGCGCGTCCTCGCCGAGTTCGGCGTGCGCGCCGGCCTCCCGGGACAGGACCAGCGCGCAGCCCCGGTCGGAGACCACCGGGACCTCCTTGGCGACCAGGTTCATGCCGTCCCTGATCGGGTTGACCAGGGCCACGTCGGCCATCCGGTAGGCGGCCAGCGAGCGCGGGAAGTCGTCGTCGACGTGCAGGATCAGCGGCGTCCAGTCCGGCGTGCGGAACTCCGCGTCGATCTCGGTGGCGAGCGCCCGCACCTGGTCGGTGTAGGCCCGGTACTCGGCGAGGTCGGTGCGGGACGGGTAGGCGAAGGCGATGTGCACCACCCGCCCGCGCCACTCGGGGCGGGTGCGCAGCAGGTGCCGGTAGGCCAGGAAGCCGCGGACGATGTTCTTGCTCAGCTCGGTGCGGTCGACCCGGACGACGGTGCGGCGCTCGCCGACGGCGGCGCGCAGGGCGGCGAGCCGCTCGTCGACGTCCGGGCGGTGGGAGCGCTCGCGCAGGAAGTCCGCGTCGGCGCCGAGGCCGTGCACGCCGAGCACGGTGGTGCGGCCGGCGTAGGTGACGGTGAGCGCCTCGCGGTCGACCGTGGCGCCGAGGAACCGCTCGCAGCAGTCGGCGAAGGCGAGCGCCCAGCGGCGGGTGAGGAAGCCGGCCCGGTCGGCGCCGAGGATGCCGGTGAGGACGGTGGCGGCGATGTCGTCGGGCAGCAGCCGCAGGTACTCGGGCGGCGCCCAGGGGGTGTGCGAGAAGTGGCCGATCCGCAGGTCGGGGCGGGCGGCGCGGAGCAGCGCCGGGACGAGCGAGAGGTGGTAGTCCTGCACCAGCACGGCGGCGCCGGGGGCGGCCTCGGCGGCGAGTGCCTCGGCGAAGGCGGTGTTGTAGGCGGTGTAGGCCTGCCACTCGGTGCGGAAGCCGGCGTCGAAGGAGGGGGCGGTCGGGGTGTTCCAGAGCAGGTGGTGGACGAACCAGAGGGTCGAGTTGGCGATGCCGTTGTAGGCGCGGGCGAAGGTCTCCGGGTCTATGTCGAGCATCCGCACGGCCTGCCCGCCGACGTCGTGGCCGGCCCGGTCGAGGCGGCCGTCCGGGGCCTCCCGGGCGGCCCGGCGGTCGGCGTCGGAGAGGGCGGCGCAGACCCAGACGGCGTCCGGGTCGTCGATGGCGGAGAGCCCGGAGACCAGGCCTCCGCCGCCTCTGCGGAGGGTCAGCGTGCCGTCGTCCGCGGTGCCGAAGGACACCGGCCCCCGGTTGGACGCCACCAGGACGGGGGCGGCGCCGGTCGGATTCGAACGCTCGGTCGTGTCAGGGCCCATGGTTGGTTGGTTGCCGGGGGTCCGGGGTGGCAAACCCCTCATCGCCGGGTGGCGTACTCCGGGACGGTGTGCATCGGGGGGCGTTCGGTGGCGGTGACCGGGTGGGTGTGGGCGGTGAAGGCGCGGGTCCGCGGGTCGCGGGTGAACTGGGTGAGCCGGGGGCGGAGCAGGTCGGCGGAGGCCTTGAGCCGGTGGGCGCGGTCGAGGCGTTCCAGCGCGGTGCGGTAGATGGTGGCGGCCATCCGGCCGAGCGCCTGGCCGTCCTGGTGCCGGTGGTGGCGGACGCCGACGTCCACCTGGGCGAGCGCGTCCAGGCCGGCCGTCTCCAGGGCGTCGACCAGCAGGCCGAGTTCGACGCCGTAGCCGGTCGGGAAGGGCAGCCGTTCGAGCAGCGAGCGACGGGCCGCGTACTCACCGCCGAGCGGCTGGACGAAACCGGCGAGTTCCGGCCAATGCAGGTTGAGCAGCGGGCGGGCGACCAGTTCGGTGACCCGGCCGCCGCCGGCCGGGACGACCGCGCCCTCGGTCTCCAGCGGCCGGTCGTACATCGCCTTGACCAACTGGATGTCCGGTTCGGTGAGCAGCGGGCCGAGGATGCCGGAGACCAGCGCCGGGTCGAACTCCCGCAGGTCGGCGTCCACGAAGCAGACGATCTCGCCCCGGGTGACCAGCAGCGATCGCCAGAGCACCTCGCCCTTGCCGGCCTCGGCGGGCAGCCGGGGCAGGATGGTGTCGCGGTGGACGACGGTGGCGCCGGCCGCGGCGGCGACCTCGGCGGTGGCGTCGGCGGAGCCCGAGTCGACCACCACCAGCTCGTCGACCAGCGGCAGCCGCTCCATCAGCTCGCGGCGGATGATCCGGACGATCTCGCCGACGGTGGCCTCCTCGTCCAGGGCGGGCAGCACGACGCTGACCGTGCCGGCCGGGCCGAGCGCGCGCTTGGCCGCCGGCAGCGTGTGCACCGGACGGTCGGCCGCGCTCCACGAGCGCCGGCGCAGCCAGGACGCCGTCTCGGGGAGCAGCTCGGGGGTCGGTTCGGGGGGCACGGTGCTCTCCTCGGCGGGTCGGGAACGGGGGCGGGTACGGGGCCGGATGGGACGGGGCATCTCGCGTGGCGGACGGTGCCGTTCGGGTTTGACGCCTTCGGATACAGTCTTCGTACAGCGGTCGGACCTTCGCACGCCGGGGTCACCGCTGAGCAGGACCACAACTTCACAGAGCTCATCCAGAGGGACTGAGGGAACGGCCCGTTGACGTCCCGGCAACCTTCTCGCACGGCTGGCTTACGCCCCGGCGGGACAGGTGCCAATTCCGGCCCGGGCGCGACCGCGTCACGGGGAAGATGAGGAGAGAGGCCTCCACTCATGGCTATCGACACCGCCGCACCCGTCACCGTCGACCTCGGCCCCGCCGCCCAGCTGTCCTGTCGGGAATGCGGAACCCGTTTCCCGCTCGGTCCCAGCTTCGCCTGCCTGGAGTGCTTCGGTCCGCTGGAGATCGCCTACGAGTTCGGCGGCGAGGGCGCCGAGGAGCTGCGCAAGCGGATCGAGGCCGGTCCCGCGTCGATCTGGCGCTACGCGCCGCTGCTGCCGGTGCCCGCCGATGTCGCCACCAAGCCGAACCTCAACCCGGGGTGGACCCCGCTGGTGAAGGCCGACAACCTGGGCCGCGAGCTGGGCTTCACCGCGCAGCTGCACGTCAAGGACGACTCCGGCAACCCGACCCACTCCTTCAAGGACCGCGTGGTGGCCTGCGCCATCGAGGCGGCCCGGGCGTTCGGCTACACCACGCTCTCCTGCTCGTCGACCGGCAACCTGGCCGGCGCGGTGGGCGCGGCGGCGGCCCGGGCGGGCTTCCGGTCCTGCGTGTTCATCCCGCACGACCTGGAGCAGGGCAAGGTCGTGATGGCCGGGGTGTACGGCGGCGAGCTGGTCGGCATCGAGGGCAACTACGACGACGTGAACCGGTTCTGCTCGGAGCTGATCGGCGACCCGGCCGGCGAGGGCTGGGGCTTCGTCAACGTCAACCTCCGGCCGTACTACGGCGAGGGCTCCAAGACGCTCGCCTACGAGATCTGCGAGCAGCTGGGCTGGCGGCTGCCGGAGCAGATCGTGATCCCGATCGCCTCAGGCTCGCAGCTCACCAAGATCGACAAGGGCCTGCAGGAGCTGATCAAGCTCGGCCTGGTCGAGGACCGGCCGTACCGGATCTTCGGCGCCCAGGCGGCGGGCTGCTCGCCGGTCTCGGCCGCGTTCAAGGCCGGCCACGACGTGATCCGGCCGGTCAAGCCGGACACCATCGCCAAGTCGCTGGCGATCGGCAACCCGGCCGACGGCCCGTACGTGCTGGACATCGCCCGGCGCACCGGCGGCGCGGTGGAGGACGTGACGGACGAGGAGGTCGTGGCCGCGATCCGGCTGCTGGCCCGCACCGAGGGCATCTTCGCGGAGACCGCGGGCGGCGTGACGATCGGCGTGCTCAAGAAGCTGGTCGAGACCGGCCGGCTGGACCCGTCGAAGGAGACCGTCGCGATCAACACCGGCGACGGCCTGAAGACCCTCGACGCCGTCTCGGAGGCCGGGATGACCGCCGTCATCCGGCCGACCCTGGAGTCCTTCCGGGACGCCGGCCTGGCGTCCGCCTGACCCCCGCGCCCCGCCGCACGCGCCACCCGGCCCCGCCCTTCCCCGCCCCGTCCCACCCGCTCGCGCCGCCCCCGCGCCCGCACCGAGGAGACCCCCATGAGCGCCAACGTCCGCATCCCGACCATCCTGCGCACCTACACCGGCGGCGCCAGCGAGGTGCCCGCCGAGGGCACCACGCTGGGTGAGGTCATCGCCGACCTGGAGAAGAACCACGCCGGGATCGCCGCGCGCATCCTGGACGACACCGGCAAGCTGCGCCGCTTCGTCAACGTCTACGTGAACGACGACGACGTGCGCTTCGCCGAGGGCCTGGCGACGGAGATCAAGGACGGCGCGAACGTCTCGATCATCCCGGCGGTCGCCGGCGGCTGAGCCGCGCCGCGCGCCCGTCCCCGCGGGCCGGCGCGCCGTTACCGGCCGTGGGGGGGGGGGGGGGGGGGAGATAG